>NZ_JBVBZF010000004.1:0-40841 GCF_057447755.1 Fusibacter sp.
AAGAACACAATTTATGGGAGCGTGAAATGATGAAAACTACTTCGAATGAAATTCAAAATTTAATACTGAGCACTCTTCAAAGAGAAGTTGCCCCTGCCATGGGCTGCACTGAGCCAGTTGCCGTTGCGCTTGCAGTTGCAAAAGCCAAGGAACTTCTCGCAGATCGTGCAATTCTTGAAAGTATACAAGTTTCTGTGAGCCCCAATATTTATAAAAACGGTTTGGCAGTGGGAATTCCGGGCACTAGAGAGGTAGGACTTGTCATCGCTGCAGCACTTGGCTTTACCAGTGGCAAAAGCGAAAACGATCTCAAAGTACTCTCTACGGTCAATGATCAAGACCTCATACAGGCTAAAAAACTCATCACAAGTGGCGCTTTAAAACTTGATATAAAGGATACTGCTAATAAAATCGATATTGATGTCACCATAAAAACCACGACATCTACCTCGAGGGCTGTCATCATGCACAGACACAATCGCTTTGTCTATCTTTCCTCTGATGATCAAATACACCTTGATGAAATAGGCGGGAACACTTGTACAATTGAAGAAAATCCCCTTTATGAAATCTCAATTTCTGAAATCGTCACTGCCATAGAAAGTATGCCATTTGAGTCATTGGCCTTCCTAATTGAAGGTGCAACCATGAATCGCTCTGTGGCAGAATACGGATTAACCCACGATGCGGGTATGAGAGTGGGTCGAACACTCATGAATTCCAATTTCTATTCTGACGATCTTTCTTCTAGAGCAATGATATTAACAGCAGGCGCTTCAGATGCAAGGATGGACGGTATCAGCCTTCCTGTAATGAGCTCAAACGGGAGTGGCAACAACGGTCTCACAGCTATTTTACCTATTGTAGCCTATAAGGAACTCTATAATATCGACGAAAGTCATTTGGCAAGGGCTATTGCTATGAGCCACATCGTCAACAGCTATATCAAGAATGCCATTGGCAGATTATCAGCACTTTGCGGATGTGGTGTAGCGGCTGGTACAGGTGCTTCCGTTGGACTCGCATGGCTAATGGGGGCTACTAAAGAACAGCTCAACAGTACGGTAAAAAACATGCTCGCAAATACAAGTGGCATGATTTGTGATGGTGCAAAGGTTGGTTGTGCCTTAAAGCTTGCAACTTCGGCATCGGCAGCCGTTCAGTCTGCTATTTTGGCCACAGCTGATATTTGTGTTCCTACCTTTAACGGCATCATCGGCGATACCGTTGAAAGAACCATCGACAATTTACGCATCCTATCCAACGAAGGCATGATGCGAACGGATGAAGTCATGCTGGGTATTATGAAGCAAATGCAAACAGAACTGCAAGCTTAGTTTAAAGTGTCATATAAATGCCCACTGAGCATGCCACTTCTCACTTCTCTTTTCCTACTGTAAACTTAAAAAAGCGAGCGTCCTGATGGCTAAACGTCTCAGGTCACTCGCTTATTTGATTGTCTTTCATTTGGTAGATGTCCGGATTATGATTTTAAAAAATCTAGGTTTTGTGTATTTTATAGGACGCATATTCCGCTACAAAGTATTATGTGTCTCACCGAAAGTAGGCACCTGTAGCACTTGCTCGGATGGTAAATCTAGATCAAAGAGCTCCTTAATGACCTCCTCAATGGTCTCCATTGGCTTAAAGACAATGGCATCAGTGACTTCACTTGGAACGTCTTTTAAATCCTTCATATTTTCGGTAGGGATCAATACCTTTTTCACACCAGCTCGATGGGCTGCTATAATTTTTTCTTTAATACCACCCACTGGCATCACCATACCTCTTAAAGTTACTTCACCCGTCATAGCAATATCCGACGGCACCTTTCTACCAAGGACAAGTGATGAAATTGCACTAAAAAGAGCAACGCCTGCAGAAGGACCGTCTTTCTGAATCGCGCCTGATGGTACGTGAATATGAAGGTCCTTTTTAGCGAATTCAAAATTTGTCGTTTGGAATGCCAATCTTGATTTCACAAGACTAAGTGCAATCCTTGCAGATTCCTTCATCACATCTCCCAATTGCCCAGTCAAGATCATCTGACCATTCCCTGGCATAAAAGAGCCTTCAATGAAGAGGATGTCTCCACCAACTGGTGTCCAAGCAAGTCCTGTAACAACACCCACTGCATTGTTTTTACCAATTTGATCATGTCTTGCTTTTGGTCTTCCAAGAAATTCTTCAACCTTAGCTTCGTCTATGACAAGTGGCAAATCTACTTCTCCAAGGACGATTTTTTCAGTTGAAACCCTAGCAAGACCTGCAAGTTCACGCTTTAGCCCTCTAACGCCAGCTTCTCTTGTATAATCATTAATGACTTTGAGAATGGCCTCATCGCTGTATTGTAATTGGTAATCGCTTAAACCATGATCTTCAAGGACGTTTTTAACAAGATGGTCCACAGCAATGTGGAATTTTTCCTGATTGGTATAGCTTGAAAGCTGAATGATTTCCATACGGTCAAGTAGTGGTCCTGGAATACCTCTAAGACTATTTGCAGTAGCGATGAAAAAGACATCTGATAAGTCATATGGCACTTCCAAAAAGTGGTCTGCGAAGGAATTATTTTGCTCAGGGTCAAGGACTTCCAGAAGGGCACTGGCTGGATCACCACTGTTACCTACCATTAACTTGTCCACCTCATCTAGGATGAAAACAGGATTGGTTTGCCCAGCCTTTTTCATGCCCTGAATGATACGCCCAGGTAGTGCTGCCACATAAGTTCTTCGATGACCTCTGATTTCAGCCTCATCTCTAATACCACCAAGGCTCATTCTCACATAAGGTCTATCCAGTGCTGTCGCAATACTTTTACCCAAGCTTGTTTTACCAGTCCCAGGAGGTCCCACAAGCAATAAGATTGAACCTTGTTTTTCTTTTTTGAGCTTCATCACAGCCAAGTGCTGTATGATTCTATCTTTGACTTCTTTTAGACCATAATGCTCTTGGTCCAAAATCTTTCTCGCTGCTTCTATGTCAATTTCCTTTGCTTTATGCTTGCCCCAAGGCAATGTCAACAACAATTCCAAATAATTGACGACAACATTACGCTCAGCACTCTGTGCTGAAAGACCTTCAAATTTAGCCAGCTCATCATAAGCCACTTTTTTCACATCTTCTGGCATTAATGAAGTCTCTATGCGTTCTCTGAAATCCTTTTTCGATGAACCACTTTCAGTTTCGTTAAGTTCTTCCTGAATTGCTTTTAACTGTTCACGTAAAAATGCTTTTCTATAGTTCTTATTGGCCTCAGTTGAAAATTTTTCTGAAATCTCTTTTTGGAAGGCATAAAGCTCTTTTTGCTTAATCAAGAGATCTATCATCTTCATCCCTTTTTCACTGTAGCTATAAGCTTCAAATACGGCCTGCTTATCCTCGATGTTAACCTGCATGTACTGTAGCAAAATACCACACAAGAGCGGCAAATTATCAAGCTCTTCAATATATTGAATAAAAGGTTCAGACCCTTTGAAATAAACACTGATTTCTTTTACCAAGGACTTAATGGTCTTCAGCATTTCTTTTAAAGTCATTTCATCCAAATCCACCACATCTTCATCGAATGAATAAGATGCCTTTAATTCACCTTCAAACTCATAAAATTGTTCTATTTTAGCTTTTTCAAGTGCCATGACGTCAAGCACATAGAAGTCGTTTTCCAGTTTAATGCTCTTAACTGTTAAAATAACGCCTTTTTTATAAAAATCGCCCACCTGATATTGGTGTGAAGGTTCAGTCTTCTTCACTGTAATGCCTAGGGCATAATAGGAATCCTCCATTAGACTTTGTTCTAAATCTCTTTTGGGATCCTTAGCAATTCTTATGGTGATTTCAGTCCCTTTAAAAAGAACCATATCCGTTATACCAAGTACATTCAGGGTTTTATTAATTTCTTCTCTTCTCATATGAAAGCCTCCTCTCACATAGTCTCTATTTTGTTAACTTCTCAAGTAATATCATCAGAGTCTTTATTTCTTCAGCTTCCAGTTTCTGATAGATGACATCTACTAAATTTCGATAGCTCAATTGGTCTAGTCTTGCCAACTGCTCCCCTTTTTCGGTTAAGGTGATGTAGTAGATACGGCCATCCATAGTGCACTGGTGCTTCATGATGCAATCTAACTTTTGTAATTTATGAACCGTTTCTGTAACCGTTGGTTTTTTTAATGCCATAATCTCAGCAAGATTACTTATGGTCGTTGCTTCAAGGTCGTCAATAACTTTCAAATAAGCCAGTTGTTTCATGGTCAACTGATCTGTACCAAGATCACGGACGAGCTCAAAAGCACACTCTCCTTTTAACTCCGCCAGTTCTGCCAATAGGGCTTCAAGTTTTAAGCGTGAATTTTCATTTTTCATGTTCAACCACTTCCTTAAATAGTTAGGTCCTTACTAACAAATTATCACATTCCCATTTTGACTTCTTACATATTTCATGTCCAAATTGTTACAAATCATTGAACAAATGACCTACAAAAAAAGAATAAACCTCCCTAAACTGATGAAAACATCAATCTAAAGAGGTTTATGAATTGGCAGTAATGCTTATAATAGTACTGGAAAGTTTAAAATTGTAAGGTTTATTACTGCCAAATGGTAAACTTTATTGAATTTATACGAGTCTCGGAACATCCTCACTCTCTCCAACAAAAACACCATTGTCATTTTGTACATACAGTGTTGCAACTCCCGCGTTTGTTAGAATAGTAAGTGCTAAAAGGACCATAGCCAATTTCTTTTTCATATTGTTTCTCCTCCAAAATGTATTTTTCAATAGCATTTTATTAGGAAAACAGAGTCTTTAGTCCCGATGTCAATCGGGATAATTATCTTTTGAAAACAATATGAAATCTTGTATTCAGCACATGTTTATTATAAACTAGAACTACTAAACAAAACCCCGATGTCAGTCGGGATTTTACAGGAGGCTTTAAATGTTTGCTTCTTATGATTTAATAGAATTTGGCAATCGATTAAAAGAAATTCGAAAGAAACAGGGTATCTCACAAGCCCAGGTCAAAGAGATCGTAGGCTTGAACGAGGATACCTTAAGGAAAATTGAACACGGCAACGTCTTGCCACGTTACGATACATTAGAACTGATGTCGCTCGCATATAAAGAAGATCTCCTCAAACTACTCCAGTCTTATAGAAGCAATCAAACCCTAACTGACTTATATGAGCATACCGATCAAATCATCACAGCATATACCCTTGAAAACTTGAACAATATCAAAGCTCAGCTCTCACAGTTTAAAACCCAAAACCTATCAGACAATACTCTATACAACACACTTGAAATTGAACAATTTGAGCTTTATTTAGAAAGCCTTCGCATCTACTTTGAGGGCAATATTGTCAAGCGAAATCAAGCCTTTGGTTTTTTACAGGAAGCACTAAACAAGACGCTCATAAATTTTTCACCCTTTAACTTTAGAAAGTACAAATACAATTTTTTTGAAATCCGAATTTTGCTCTTTCTTGGCATCGTACTATACGACGTCAAGCAGGAAGCCCTAAGCAACCAAGTGCTGGAGTTCTGTTTAAAGTACCTGCTTCAAAGCTTTACACTTGAAGAAAAAATTCAAAAATTGGTCATAAAGGTCTATAATAACCTCGCATATAACTATCACCTATCCAATCAGCATAAGAAGGTCATCCAAACTGCTGATGACTGCATCGACTTTGCCACTTCCCACAACAATCTCTACGGCCTTGCCAACATTTACTATCGGAAGGGGATCTCTGCTTTTAGACTGAAACGAGAGGATTATCTTGATCTCTTGAAAAAGAGTGTCATGTTATGTGAAATCTCAGGAAATCATGATCTTGCGGCACTTTATAGACAAGTAACGCTCAAATATTACAATATTCTCATTGAATAGACGTTCTTTTACAAAAAAGCGCTCAATAGCCACTCGGTTTGATTCCCGAGGCCACTGAGCGCTTTTATTATATTTTATATTTTATTGAGAACAAACAATCTGATCACTAATCTCTTCTTTGATAAGACGTGTGCAAAAGATGATGTGCCTTATGACTGTTTGGCGCATCCAAATAGGTTTCATAAAGCTTCATTACCGATGGATTGTGATGAGATTTTCTATAGTGAAGCACATTGGCGTCCTCATGGTAGAGGGCTTTTGCCCTTTCTACCCTAACATCCATATGCATCTTGCCCTTTGCGTCCACTATAGGTTGACCCCCACCGTTTACACACCCGCCTGGGCAAGCCATGAGTTCTATAAAGTGATAATCCTTCAATTCACCCTTTGACAACTTTTCCATAACCGTTCTGATATTCTTGCCACCATGTGCTATGGCAATCTTTGCAGTGAATTCTGGTGTCACTTGAATTTTAGCCTCTTTAACCCCCTGCACACCTCTCACAACCGTATAATCGATCTCCTTGATCTCAGTGCCGTTCATGATATCTGCAACTGTTCTGATTGCCGCTTCCATGACACCACCTGTCGCACCGAATATGACAGCAGCTCCAGTTGAGTCCCCATAGAAATCATCAAATTTTTCATCTGATAGATATTTAAAATCAATCCCTGCTTTTTTTATCATCCGGCCAAGTTCTCTGGTGGTGATACAGTAGTCTACATCTCTTATGCCATCCACCTCAAGCTCACCACGTGCCACTTCGAACTTTTTCGCTGTACACGGCATAACCGATACAACCTTCAACTTTTCAGGATCAATGCCATTCAATTCTGCATAGTGGCTCTTGAGCAAGGCTCCCATCATATTCTGAGGCGATTTGCAGGATGAGATATGTGGAATTAGCTCTGGGTAAAAGGTTTCTGCGAACTTGATCCAGCCTGGTGAACAACTTGTAATTAATGGCAAGTGTGCCCCTGCCTTAACTCTGTTAAGAAGTTCTGTGCCTTCTTCTAATATGCAGACATCTGCTGCAAAATCTGTATCAAATACCTTGTCGAATCCAAGTCGTCTTAGGGATGCCACCATTTTGCCAGTTGCAGGTGTCCCCATTGGCAAATCAAAGACTTCTCCAATTGCGGCTCTTACTGCCGGGGCGGTTTGAACAATCACCGTCATGGTAGGATCGTCAATTGCATTTTGAACGTCGCTTATATTATCCTTCTCTTTAAGCGCTCCCACTGGGCAATTCACTATACACTGACCGCAGTTGATACAATCAGATTCAGCAAGTTGTTTTTCATAAGCAGGCCCTATATGCATGTCCACACTTCTGCCGATAAAGCCAAGTGCACCCACATCTTGCTGGTTCTGACAGACTGAGACACAACGGCCGCACAAGATGCATTTAGACTGGTCTCTAACAATGGACGGTGAAGAAGTATCCACAGGTTCTGCATTGAAGTGCTTCTTAAAATGACTGTCTTCAATACCGTAGATCATGGCCAAATTCTGTAGTTCACAGGATTGTGACCTCACACAAGTTGTACATTCTGCATTGTGATTGGCAATAATCATCTCTAAAATCGTTTTTCGCTTGTCCCTTATCTTAGGCGTATTGGTCTTTATCATCAAGCCTTCTGAAACTGGATAACTACAAGCTGTTTGAACTTTACCACCGCTGGTCTCAACGATACAAACTCTACACGCACCAATGCCGTTTACATTTTTCAGGTGACAAAGCGTTGGAATTAAAATACCCGCTTGCTTTGCAGCCTCTAAAATAGACATATCATCCGGCACTGTAATCTTGATTCCATCAATTGTAACATCACAGTATTTCATCCTTAAAGCCCCCTACTTTATCTGATATTTTTTAAAAATGTACTTTCAAAATACTGGTATCCCGTCTTAAAGGGTACCGGTTCAGTCCTGCCACTGCCGCAAAGCGATGCTTCAGACATCATATCTAAAATGTCCTGATACATTTTTAGGTCTGACAGGGTTGCTGTTTTTGCTTTAAGCTTTCCAAGTATAATCTCAAGCTGACGATTACCCTCCCTGCACGGCACACATTTGCCACAGCTTTCGTGTATAAAAAACTGGCCTACATTTTCCAAATAATCTATTATGGAATCGTCTTCATCTGCAACCACAATGGCACCTGAGCCTACACTCACTTGTTTGGCTTTCAGCGCTCTATAGGTAAAGGGGGTAGACAAGCATTCTGGTGGAAGGATACCACCTGATGCCCCTCCAATCTGCACAAAGCCAACATTTTTCCCATCTTTTACGCCTTCAGCCAATTGGATAATTTCTTCAATTGGCGTTCCAAAAGGGACTTCAAAGACCCCAGGCTTATTGACCTTGCCAGAAACACTCACAACTTTCGTACCTGGACAATCAGGACTTCCCAAATCGACAAACATGGTCGTACCAAATTTCAAAATTGCCGTGATCGCAGAAAGCGTTTCAACATTAATGACTAAAGTCGGATAATTTAGATAACCCTCCTGCTTTACATATGGCGGTTTAGACCGTGGCCTGCCACTTTTACCTTCCATGCTCTCACACATGGCAAACCCTTCACCGCAGACATAAGAACCGGCACCTGAAAACAAAGACAATTCAAAATCAAAGCCTTGTCCTAGTATATTTTCGCCTAAAAAACCAGCCTCCTTACACTTCAAGATTGCAGTACATATCTGTTCATGCATCCAATCGTATTCTTCACGGCAGTAGATCACACCCTCTTTGGCGTTGGTACAGTATGCCACAATGACCATGCCCTCTATAAGCTGATAAATATCATTTTTCAACAGTTCCCTATCCTTGAAGGTCCCAGGTTCACCTTCATCTGCATTGCAGATTACAAATTTACGATCCCCTTTTTCCACGCGTGCCTGTTCTATTTTACGACCTGTGGGATACTCAGCACCGCCACGCCCCTGCAGGCCAGATTCTTTAATCTCCTCTATAGCCGCAAGTGGTCCCATTTCAATGACCTTCTTGAGCGCTTTAAAGCCGTCAAGCTTGAGATATGCCTCTAGCGACTTACCATCATATTTTCCGAAGTTTGCAGTGATAAAGTTCATTACATGTTCCCCCTTAACGCACTAATAATGCCCTCTACTTTTTCCTTATCCAAATTACCATAGACCTTATGACCGATCTTGATTGCCGGTGATACATCACAAGCCCCAATACATGGTGTCAGTTTAATCGTAAACAGGCCATCTGAAGTCGTTTCACCTGCATTGACTTTTAAGGTATCCTTAAACCATTCCAAAACATCATTAAAACCATTGAGTTTACAAACAGTCGTATTGCAGATCTGTATTACATATTTCCCCTGTGGTTTGTGAGATAAGGCTGCAAAATAGGTAACCACCTCGTAAACTCGACTCAAGGGTATATTGAGCTTATGTGCCACATAGGTCGCCACCTCCTCTGAGATGTAGTTTTCCTCCTCTACAGATTGAACCTTGAGTAAGATTTGTAATAAGTTTACTGAATCGTACTGATAAGCACCCAGTATTCCGTCAATTACAACTTGATCAATCATTTTAACGCCTCCCCATATTCATTTTCACGATGTTCGTTTGTTTATTAACAAACTATATTGTACAGATTTCTGTACATAATTTTATTATAGCCTACTTGTTTTAAAAAATATAGAAGTTGTCGCAATATTCAGTTAATTTTTAAAAAAATAAATGAACACCATATTTATGTGTTCATTTATCATTGATTGCTTATTGATATATTATGCAAGACCTTCTGATGCCAAAAGGCTCTCAATTGCCGCTATCGCATCACCTTCATCTGCACCTTCTACACTGATTTCCACAGTCTGGCCATTCTGAATGCCCAATGACATTATACCCAGTACTGATTTTAAATTGCCAATTCTGCCATTTGCATTAACTTTAATATCAGATTGGAAGCGTCCTGCTTCCTTTGCCAAAACTGAAGCAGGTCTGGCATGAAGTCCTGCTGGATCTGCAATAACAAATTTTAATTGTTTCATTTGCCACCTCTTTTTTCATTTTAACATCATAAACTTTTCTTATATTTTGTTATGATTTACTTTTGATTCTCAAGAAAGGCTTCAACTAGTTGTTTGACCGCTTCATTGGAATCCAATTCTAGCGCCTTTTGGACCAATGCCTTTACTTCACTTTGTTTCAAGCCTGAAATAAGCTCTCTAGCTTGCAAAATGCTGCTTGCACTCATGCTAAATTCATCGAGACCAAGACCAAGAAGCAGTGGAATTGCAATTAAATCGCCAGCCATTTCACCACACATCCCCGTCCATTTACCTGCCTCATGAGATGCTTGGATGACATTTTGAATCAAACTCAATAATGCCGGGTGATAGGGTTGATACAAATAGGCTACCTGCTCATTCATTCTGTCTGCTGCAAAAGTATATTGAATTAAATCATTGGTGCCTATTGAAAAGAAATCAACGACTTTTGCAAATTGCTTTGCCATAACTGCTGTTGATGGTATTTCCACCATAATGCCAATTTCAATATTTTCACTAACAGCGATGCCCTCTGCCTTTAACTTGTCCTTTATCTTTAATACAAAGGCCTTGGCTCTATTGAACTCCTCAATAGTCGCAATCATTGGAAACATTATTTTTAAATTACCGTGTACACTTGCTCTTAGCAAAGCCCTTATTTGAGTTTCAAATAGGTCTAATCGGTCAAGGCACAATCTAATGGCACGATGTCCAAGAAAGGGATTAAGCTCATCAGGGAGGGGTAGATAGGGTAATTTTTTATCGCCACCAATATCTAAAGTCCTGATTACAACTGGCTTTGGTCCCATACCTTCAAGTACTTTTTTATATGCTTCATATTGAATTTCTTCACTTGGCACCTCTAATTGATCCATGTATAGAAATTCTGTTCTATAAAGACCTATGCCCTCGGCGCCATTGGCTAAGACTTTATCTAAATCCTTTGGTGCCCCTATGTTTGCAGCGAGTTCAACATGCACTCCATCTAAAGAGAGGGTTTCAAGACCCGCAAATAACTGACGCCTCTTCTTTTGAACCTCAAATTCATGAATTGCTTTAATATATTCTGCCTTAACTTCAGGTGAAGGATTAATAAAGAGTTCACCCTTTACCGCATCTAATATAATGATGTCGCCATCACTGGTGTCCTGAAGAACCGTATTTGTACCTACAATTGCAGGTATTTCCAAGGTTCTCGCCATGATTGCACTATGACTTGTTCTACCGCCAATATTTGTAGCAAAGCCCTTTACAAAGTTTTTATCAAGCTTGGCTGTATCCGATGGCGTTAAATCCTCAGCGATTAAAATAACTTCCTCATCAATTGACTCAATCGATTTAAGGTTCACACCACAAATTGCATTCACAACTTGTGCTGAAATGTCTCTGATGTCAGCAGCACGTTCTCTCATGTAGGCATCTTCCATATTTTCAAACATATCTATAAAAAACTGGCTGACCTTTGAAAATGCATTTGCAGCGCTTTCCTTTTCATCATTAATGCGTTGAAGGGTCTCCCATCGCAACGAAGGGTCTTTCAGGATCTCAAGATGGGCTTCAAAGATTGCCGCATGATCTGCCCCCAGTTTCAATCTCGTTTTTTCAGAAAGCGCTTGAATATCCTTACTGACTGCAGAAAAAGCCCTATCCAAGCGTTCTATTTCTCCAGCAGAGTCGCCATTATGATGCATTTCAAAGCTAAGTGGTTTGTTTTCATATCGATACGCCTTGCCAATGACAATCCCTTGGCTGGCAGCTATTCCAGAAAGTTTCACATTGCCTCCTAAGCATTTACTTTTTACGGTTTAGTTCCAAAATGGTTTCAAGTGTTTCATGGTCTGATACAAGTGTGTTGATATAACCGCCCCTTAAAGCTGCTAAAATTGCCTTTGCCTTGCTTGGACCACCTGCCACCAATAAAATATTTTCATTTTTTTCGATGTCTTTAGTCTGAATGCCGATGACATTATCATTGACATCCAAATCCAAGAATCGTCCTTGGTCGTCAAAAAAGTGAGCACAGATAAAGCCAACACCGCCATTTTCCTTTATTCTAGCCTGTGTATTGCCTTCAACGTAAACATCCCAGAGCACAGCAGGTATGCGGCTATCGATTGCCCCAATACCAGATAGGATAAGATCACAATTCTTAATCATGTTCAGTGATTGCTGAATCACAGGGTTAGCAATTAAAATTTCTCTCGTTTGCTTATCTGGCATGTAGATGGGTGCTGGCAATGGGAAAAATCTGCCGTTTAACTTTGAGGATAGTAGATTGCCAATACTGAGCATATCCGTATCGTCCATGTCATAACTAAAGGCGCCGAACAACTCAACAATCTTTAAATCCTTAATGGCTTTATTTGGCAATTGATTGACCGTATTTCTCACTGATCTTCCCCAGGATATTCCGATTGTCATGCCCTCTTTTACCTTGTCTATTAACTCAAAAGCACCAGCTTTTCCAATTTCTCTAAGGGTGTCTTCATTCTTTTCAAGTGTTCTCACCGCGATTACTTTTGGAATATTGAAGGTTCTCATGACATCACTTTGAAGATTGGCAAGTTCATCACTATGATAATTAATCTTGATGTCTACAATATTGAGTTCGCGAGAGCGTTTTAAAAGTCTCGACACCTTAGGACGAGAGAGAAAAAGCTCTTTTGCAATTTCGCTCTGAGTTTTTCCTTCTAAATAGTAGAGTATCGATACTTCAATTAATAATTGTCTTTCATCTTGATCCATCATCATCACCTAATTTCATTTATTTGATTGCCCATAGTAGGCTGTTTTACCATGTTTTCTCAAGTAGTGCTTATCCAATAAGAACTGGTCGATCGCATCAATGTCACGGTTTAATTTCTCTGTTCTATAAGCCATTTTAGCGACTTCTTCCATCACTTTTGCATTATGAACCGCATCCCTTGGGCTTTTTCCCCATGTAAATGGACCGTGGTTGAAAACGATAATACCAGGGACTTCAACTGCTTGATATCCCTTGTTTGTGATCGTTTCAATTATAACATTTCCAGTTTCATATTCATAGTTGCCTTTGATCTCGGTTTCATTTAGTTTGCGTGTACATGGGATTTCACCGTAGAAATAGTCTGAATGCGTGGTGCCATAACATGGAATAGCCCTGCCGGATTGCGCCCATGAGGTTGCCCACTCAGAATGGGTATGAACCACACTCCCAATTTGATCATAAGCCTTATAAAGGGCCAGATGCGTCGGTGTGTCTGATGAGGGTTTAAGGCTGCCTTCGATGACGTTCCCCTCCAGATCAACGACAACCATATCAGCCACCGTCATCTTATCATAATCAACACCAGAGGGTTTAATGACAACTAATCCAGCCTCTCGATCGATGCCACTGACATTTCCCCAAGTATAGATTACCAATCCCTGACGAACCAATTCAAGATTGGCTTCAAAAACAGTTTGTTTTAATGCCTCTAGCATTTAGCCACACATCCTTTCATATAGCCAAGCTTTTGCATCTATAAGTTGCCTTAGTGTCGTCTCCGTTGTTTGTGAATTTGTCTCATCTGCCCACATTTCAACCAAAAAGGGCCCTTGATAATTGAGCTTTTCTAGTGTGTTAAAGAGCATACTGAAGGCAACCGTACCCTCACCAAATGGCACACATTTGAATTTACCTGGTTTGGTATCCTTAAGATGGATGGCAACGATGTCCTTAAACCCAAGCGCAAGCTCAAGTTCAGGCATATCACTCCATTGTGTCAAGTTTCCCAAATCTGGATAGATTTTTAACCATGGCGACTTAATTTGTTCTATATAATGCAAGCCCTTTTTTATAGTCCCCATAAAGGGTGTATCCATTATTTCTATAGACAGCATGACATTTGCGCGTGCCGCCTCTTTTACAGCCTCTTTTAAACCCTCAACAAACCATTGCTCAGTTGCACTGTCCTGTTCTTCATAATAGACATCGTAACCTGCCAACTGGATATTTCTGATGCCTAAATCCGAGGCAAGCTCAATGGCTTTTTTCATAATCCATTTTGCTTTTTCTCTTATTTTAGGGTCGTGACTTCCAAAGGGATATTTTCTATGACCACTCAGACACATGGATAGAAAATGAAAATTCTCCTGGTCCATAATTGTTCTAAGCTGTCGTCTTTCGTCCTTTGACCACTCCAATCTTGAAAGTCTTTCATCACTTTCATCAATTGAAATTTCCATAAAGTCATAACCTGCTTCTTTTGCGATTTTTATTTTTTCTTCAAAGCTAAAGTGATTGGGAATTGCTTTTTCATAAATACCGATTGGATTTTCTCTTAAACTCATGAAAACCTCTTTCCACTAAGCCCAGTACTTCAAGATTTCATCTTTGAGCGCTTTAGCCGCATCTTTTGGAACTGCTGCGTCTCTAATGCTTCTACCTGCAATAAAGCAATAAATAGGAAGCCCTGAAAATAACTTGATATCCTCAAGCGCCAAGCCACCTGTAACGGTCACCTTGAAACCCATCTCACATAGCTTGCTAATTTTATCAATATCAGCTGGGCCCCAGTTGACACCTGCAGCTTGAGCATCTCTTGAACGATGATACACAACTTGTTCTAGACCAGCATCTCGCCACTGGTTGGCCTGTTCAAATGTCCAATCCCCATAGAGTTCAATTTGAACATCCTTGTCACTTCCCATTTCTTTTGCAACAGAAAGCATGCCAGTCATGGTAGGAATTTCAGCACAACAGATAACCGTCATCCAGTTTGCACCTGCGCCAAAGCACTGTTTCGCAAGCAAGCTGCCTGCATCTGCCCCCTTGATATCTGCTAAAATAGTCTTTTCTGGATAAAGTGCTCTTAAGCATCTCACCGGTTCAAGTCCTTCTGCCACATGTAAAATCGTACCCACTTCGATAACATCAATCACATCGCCAATATCTCTAATAGCCTCTAGTGCATCCACCAAAGAGGTATTGTCCAGTGCTACCTGTAACTTTGGAATCATACTTCCTCCTCCAAAGCTTTTGTGACTTTTTCCTTGATTTCCTGCTCGGAGAGTAAATTAACCAGTCCAACCACTTTGGTTTTATTTGTCACATTAAATTCTTTGACAAAGGCTTGAGAAACCAAAACGAGATCAAAGTTTTTCGCATCACTTTTTGCTTGACCAACGCTTGAATGGTGAACTTCAAACTTAAGCCCCATCTCTTTTAAAACTTTCTCGATTTTCATTTTAATGATAAGACTAGAGCCCATTCCATTTCCACATGCCGCTAATACTTTTAACATTTAAACGCCTCACTTTCAAATTTATGATTATTGAACAGTTGATTGTAGTTTTCTATAACATTGAAATAAAAGGTAGATCCGGTTCAATTGCAAAGGCATCCTCAAATCCTCTAGGGTGATGATATTCCAGTGCATTCTTATCGTTTGGATAAATAAACTTGCCACCTACTTCCCAAATAAAAGGTTTAAATTGATATTTGAGTCGATCCTTTCTCATATGCCATAAGGTCAAAATCTCCTTTGGGTCCGCCATAAAATTGGTCCAGATATCATGGTGGATTGGAATAACAACTTCTGTATTTAGACATTCTGCCATTCTAAGCATGTCAATTGATGTCATTTTATCCGTCATACCTCTTGGATTTTCACCATAAGATCCAAGTGCCACATGGATGGTATGGTCATTCCCATGTTTTGCATAATAATTTGAATAGTGTGAATCGCCGCTGTGATAGATGTTGCCACCTGGGGTTTTGATCAAATAGTTCACTGCTAATAAATCCATCTCTTGAGGCATTTTTCCCTTAAGTGTAACCCCCTTAGGTGCCGTTACAAGTTCTGTTCGATCAAACGAATCCAGTGCAACAATTTCTGTGTCCTTAATCTTAATGATATCGCCAGGCTTCATCACTATACATCTTTCAACTGGAACACCCCAGCTAACCCATAAGTCAACACACGCTTGAGGCCCTATAAAAGGCACTGTTTCATCACAGTTTTGCAAAACCGCCGCAGCAACATTCTCGTCAATATGATCACCATGGTCATGTGTTGATAAAACCGCATCCAGTTTCTTGATTGCAAAAGGATCAATGACACATGGCACATTTCTAAGGTTGGGTTGAAGTTTTTCGCAACCAATCATTCTCTGATGTTGGTGCTGTTTCTTCATCATACCCTCTTTAGAAGACTTCTTGCCTGTCTTAACCCAAAGATCAATGAGGATATTGGTATCACCCTCACTTTTAATCCATAAGCCCGTACAGCCTAACCACCACATAGCTACCGTACCTGGTTTAACTTCTTCATTTTCTATTTCCTCATTAAGCCATGTTCCCCATTCAGGAAAAGTACTTAATATCCATTTCTCTCTTGTAATCTCACTAACTTTGCTCATATTTTTCTCCTATTGTCATCTATTTGTGCAGATTCGCAGAATCACTCATTAAAAATCGAAACGATTTCCTTGGCTGTCTTTGCACTGAAAAGTGCTTTGTTTTTATCTTCATCAGAAAGTGCCATTACGATATTTTGAAGCATTTCGAGATGTGTTTCAGCATTTACACACGATAAAGTGATCAATACCCTTGAATGATGCTCCTCAGCCTCTGAAAAAATTACAGGTTCAGATACTCTTAAGATACTAAAGCCCACCTTTTTTGACCCAGCTTCTGGCCTTGCGTGTGGCAGTGCAATATCAGGTGCAATACAAATATAGGGACCATGTTCATTTACAGAATCAATCATAGCAGTCACATATGCCTCTGAAACATAACCTTGTTCTACCAGTGGCTTTGCGGAGATTTTTATGGCCTCTTCCCATGTATCTGCACCCTCTATAAAATTTACCAACGTCTCATCTAATTGAAATCCTTTGACCATCGTTTTGCCTCACTTCCATCTTTTTCTTTTGCGTAACATTTATATCATTAGTCTACCCACCGGCTGAACATTTGTCAATTCTGCTCGGTGTTTTTGAACATTTGTTCACTTGTTTTAATATATAATGGCCGACTGCATATGCAATTCCGTTTTCATTATTGGTCAAGGTTACATGATCAACAATCTCTTTAACAGCTTCAACTGCATTTCCCATTCCGACTGAAACACCAGCATATTGAAGCATCTCGATGTCATTGTACTGGTCTCCAAAAGCAAGTAGATCCAGCGTCGAAAGTCCAAAGTGGTTTTGCAAGCATTCAAGACCCGTTTTCTTAGAACAACCGCTCGGCATAATATCCAGAAAGGCTTGATTAGATTGAACCACTTCAAGAAGGTCCTCTTTCTCAAAGGTCTTTTTTAGCTGTGTATATTTTTCTAAATCCCTTTCAATAATCAACAGCTTAAAAACATCTTGTGAACAAGCTTTTTTTATATCCAATACAAAAGTCACTTTTTCATCCTCAGCTAAGGATTGATTTCTGTTCATAAAAAAAGCCACACGTTCATTCATATCTGAATAAATCGCATGATTGGTATAAGCCATCACCAAATGCTTGTGGTCTATACAGTAATCAATGATTGTCCTTACCTTATCTTTTGGTATATAAGATGCCGCTAAATACTGATTGCTTATGGCGTTTCCTACAACAGCCCCGTTACAAGTTATTATGGGTATCTTTATCCCCAATTTCTTCACATATTCCCTGATTAATATTTCAGGTCTTCCAGTGGCAATGGTAACTTCATAATCATTTTTTCTCAACTTATGAATTGCGTGCAAATGCTCTTCAGATATATTACCTTTCGAATCTAAAAGAGTACCGTCTAGATCAAAAACTGCTAATTTTTTCATTTTAATGCCACCTTACTCTCGTCACTTCAGAATGTTTTTACTAAGCCTGTTTGGGATTAAACAAGCCAAATTTCAGCTTTCGGCTCAAATTTTGTTGTATTTAAGAACATTTGAGCCACCTTCGATGTCTCAAACCAATTTTCGCTGACGCTGTTTGAGATTGAACATTTCTCATCACAGCTTTCGGCTCAAATTTTGTTGTATATAATCATTTAACGCCAAAACCCTGATTTGCCGCACCTAACCGCTTTTGAAAATTCTTGCTCAAAGCTGGGTGAAAACTAATGATTTACAATATAAAAGATTCCGAGAATAATCTCGGAATCTTCAGAAGGTTATTATTCTCTCATGGTTGTAAAATAATTTTCTGGATGACGCTTATATTGAAGCTGAGGTATAATCATCATTAGGACAATTGCTGCAATCGGCACGATAATACCAAATGCCTTAGTCAATAATGTTGTTCCACTGAATAAGGTTGCCCAGTCAAACATTCCCATCCATCCAATTACATTTGGATTCCCTTTTAAAACCGTTAACACGAGTGCTGAGCCTAGTACTTGAATCAATCCTGCAAAGAAAGGTATAATTGCAGCTGCTCTTCTACCGCCTGCCGCATTTGCAAATACAGCCAATGTACCATTGTCAAAGAACAAACAAATAAAACCTGCAATAATTAAAACTGGTGACTTTAAGATCACAAGTGTACCAATTGCAATTAATTGACCGAAAAATCCAAAGATAAAACCATAGGTTGGTGCATTTGGCGAATAACCAAAGGTTACGGCACAGTCAACCGCTGGCACTGAGCCCTGTAAAAGTTTATCTGAAATACCATTGAATGATGCTGTTAACTCCGCAACGAACATTCTGACACCTGTTAATATTATGGTGATATAAACCGCAAAATAAGCTGTTGTTTCAAATACATAAGTCCCAAACCAATACTTTGCTTTACTGTATTCAAAAGAATCTGGACCAAGAATAACCATAATGCTACCCACAAATACGGTCATTAAAATTACATTCGATACGATATTGTCGTTGAAGATTGAAAGCCAGCCTGGCATTTCCACATGATCCACTGAATGTGCTTTGTTGCCAATTTTTTTAGAAATTTTATAGGCAAGCCATGCGCCAAACATCTGTTGATGGCCCACTGTGAAGCCTGCACCATCCGTAACCTCTTGAGTTGCTTCAATAATGAGGTTGGACATAACAGACCAATAGGTTCCGATTAAAAATCCTGTTACAACAACCACAGGCATTGTAACTGCCACGCCAGCAACCCCTTCCAATACCCAATAAAGTGCCCAAAGTAATACTGCTGACTGCTGATACATGATATGGCCAGTTATAAACAATGTTCTCACCTTGGTCTGCTTTCTAAAAGCCACAAGGAAAATGTTCCATGCGAAAGCAATTAACATAACATAGCCCACATACTGAAGGGAACCCACTGAATCCAAAACCTCTTGTGCAGATGTTTGACCAAAATAAGGGTCAATTACAAATGCCGAAAGTCCAAATTTTGCTGTTAAGGATTCGATGATTGGCTTAAACACGGCAACCAAGCCGCCAGTACCTACTTGTAAGATCTTAAAACCAACATATGCTTTTATAAAACCTGCTGCTGATTCATAAACTTTTTTACCAAGTAGCAAATAACCTATAAAGACCACTGTACCCATTAAAAGTGGTGCTTGACCTAGAAATTTATTAACAAACTCTTGAAATAGAAAGACCAGTTGTTCCATTAATTCTTACCCCCTAAATTATTTAGAATAAATTTGACATCCCGGGAAGCAACACTTGGATTGCTTATGGTGATTATAGCAAAGACGTCGAACAAATGTCTATAGTTTGAGTTTTTTTGAACATCTGTTCATCATTTTTTTCATTTTCGTAACATTATAAAAAAAACAAAAGACTGATAAAGCTTTTAATTTCAATGCTTTTCAGTCTTTTTCAACTTATATTCATTTTTCAGCTGCCGCTCAACTCTGATTTGAACCGCACGCTCTTTTTAACGACATAATCCCCCTTGAACTGCCATTCCTCTTTAAGAAGGCCCATTTTGATTCTATCATAGTAGATTTCATCGACAACACAACCCCTTCTGATCCTGCCTTCTTCCACAAAACCAAGCCTGTTTCCCAGTCTAATGACTTTCTGATTTCCACTCCATGTGGTAAATCCCACGCGTTGAAGATTCAAAGTCTCAAAGAGATATTGGACCCAAAGTGCCAATGCTTCTTCCCCTATACCAAGCCCCCAATAGGCTTCTTCAGGAATATCGATGCCGATTTCAGTCATGTGGGGATCTTTTGCATCATGATAAACGACAACCCAACCCACGTGATGTCCATCAGAATATTCGATCTCCAAAAATCGATAGGGTTTTTTTCCGCCTTCCTGTAGCCATTTTTTTCGCCAATTGATCACAGCTGTAAGATTGCCAGACAACCAAGGTGCATCATATGACCATGCCCTAAGCTCAGGATTGTTCCACCTTTTATAATGTGACAAGTCTGATATTCTCGTCTTTCTCAACTTAACCTTTGCCCCCACAACAATATAACCATCTGGCATAATGCCTCCTCTGAATGACGCTTAATAATCATCAAGGAAAGAAGTACCCTAATGGATACTCCTTTAAATGAATTCTATAATCATATTATATTTCAAATCATTAAATTTTTAAATCAATTTCATGAATAACTGCACTTCTGCCGTCTTCATTTAAATATATGCTGGATTTTTTTATGTCTGCAATGGTATCCAGACCTTCCTTTATGTGATATGGACTTGTCACTGCACCTAAGTATATTGCACCAACACCGGTTTCCTTTAATCCCAATAATGTTGAATTGCCATTTTCATCTACCTGCCAAATCTTCAAGCTGTCAAAAATTTCATCATTTTCATCAATCCAACCATTTTTGTCCGCATCATATGCACCAAGTTCTTCAAAACCTTGGCCTGTCTTCGGCCCAAACAACTCATTGCCATCGTCGACTATGCCGTTTTGGTTAAGGTCAAGTGCTAAAAAGCCACTGCCTCCTGCAAGTCTTCTGAAGGTGTCCTCATTGCCATCCAGGTTGAGGTCCAGCTTAATAGTATCGCTTCCAAAGGCAATCCCCTGTCCGTCTAAATTAATCACAAGAGGATCCTGAGTGGCACCACCAATCTGAAATGCGGTTTCACGTTTCTCATAATAACTTCTAGAATACGAGAGATTCAGTTCGAAATTAATGGTCCTGCCATCCTCAGTCTTAATCTCACCCTTTGAACTAAAAGCCATTTTCTCCGACTCATAAACTTCATGTGAACTGGAGAATCGGATGCCTATACTAGGATTGGCTTGAGGCTGACTGGCTTGAGGCTCATAACCTTGCTGTTTCACATCCTTGTTGAGCTTTACAATCCGAGTAAACTTGAATTCTTTACCTGTCAATGCCGTTATAAATTTTTCGAGCAGAGTAATTTTGGCGCGATCCTCCTCGGAGAGATACGCCATGTCATCAATCTCTTGAGTTTCATTTGAATGATTGAGTTCAAGCCTATCCTGTTTATTTAAAGCTCTTAACATTGCTGCCTTTGGTGCCGAAAGTTCAACCTTTGTAATCTGTTTTTCCTGGTGAACAAATTTTGAAAAAGCACCCTGTTCGACTGCATAATTTGAAATTTTCATCAAACACACCTCCTTGTGCATTTATGACATTAGAATCCATTCCTTATTCTGTATATCGTCGCAAGACACTTAATTGATTATATTTTACAAAAAAAGAACTATAGGTTTTTCCTATAGTTTATTTATACATGACTATTCTGTTAACAACTTCTTTTCAAAATGTTGATAATCCTTCACCGATTTAAAATCGCCACCCCATGTCCAACCCTTTTCTTTAAAAAGGGTGTAGCACAAATCCCCTTCCAAGATCATGCCCTTCTCTTTTTGATTTCTATCGACAAAGTCGCCTCCTTCGGGTGGAAAGACCCCTTTACTGGTCACATAAGGGTTTTGTACGGGATTGATGTCGATTGCAAGACCAAAGCTGTGATTGGATAGATTGGTTGAGCCGCTGACCACTCTAAAATTAAAGCCAGATGTATTGTTATCTGCCATGGATAAGTCATCATCCGCATCATAGTAATCCACAAGATTTATCTTGTCAATTGGATATTTCTCAGTATATAAGACCTCAAAAATGGAAAGCACCTCCTTGGCAACGGCTTTATTTACCACGAGTTGTCCAACATGACTTTCATCGTCAAAGCCATAATAGGTCACGGTTAATACTTTCAAATCCTCAATTTGAATGTAGTCATTTTCCTTGTAGGATTTTCCGAACATGAAGGCATACAGGTCATCATCAATGTCATCGCTTGTAAAGATCGAAAGCTCTGACAGCCCACTCTGGTCACTTCGCCCTATTATCACGGAATCAGATATTACCTGATCAGATGTCACTTGCTCTATTGTTACTTGTTCTGTTATCACTTGTTCAGTTGTCACCTGTTCTGTTGTCACCTGTTCTGTTGTCTCCCAATCGGGTTGAGACTGTACCGGTTCTGATAATTTAGCATCTACTACCTCAAGTTGGCGCTGATCCTCATCCGCATTCAAGGGATCAGTCTGCTTAGCATCATTTAATGTCTCTTGCGATTGTAGTTTCTCGAATATAGTCGGACTTTTTCCTATTATAGTGCTAACCAAAACGAGGACTGCTAGTATCCATAGGGTTTTCCTTAACATCATGACTCCTCATCCAACTTGTATTCTGAAATCTTACGATATAAGGTCGCTCTACTTATGCCTAAGGCACATGCAACCTTATCTGTCGCTTTTTTGTAGGGTCTGTAGTAGGCCAATGCATCTTTAATGGCTTTTTTCTCTAATTCGGCAAGGGTTTTAATTTCCAAACCCGCCTCTGCTTGTGATGATGGCGTTGAAGTAAGACCCGAACCGCTACTTGATCTCTCAAAGGAAGGCTCATCTATATCTTGTGTCCCGCCCGTCTTACCTTCTATAACATCATCTTTTAACATCCCTGCAGGCTGAATATAGTCATCTACAACATTTTTCAAATGATCTTCATAATAGGTCCTCTGAAGTTTTTTGGGCAGACAATGAATTCTAATCGTGTTATCATCACACATGTTAACCGCATACTCAATGGTATTTTCCAGTTCTCTGACATTTCCCGGCCACTCATAGTGTTTCAAAAGATCAAAACAAGTCTCTTCAATGCTCCCAATTGTTTTGTTAAGCTTTTTGCTTGCCCGTCTCACCATAGTCCACACAAGCTCAGGGATATCCACCTTGCGTTGTCGCAATGGCGGTACAAAAATTGGAATTACATTTAATCTATAAAACAAGTCTTTCCTAAAAGCCCCTTCATCGACTTTTAGTTCAAGATCTTGATTTGTGGCAGCCACAATTCGGACATCAATTGGAATCGGCGTCTTGCCACCAATCCGTTCAACTTGGCTTTCCTGTAGCACTCTCAACAATTTTGCCTGTAAATGAAGTGGCATATCACCAATTTCATCTAAAAATAAGGTTCCCTTGTTTGCCAGCTGAAACTTTCCAGGTTTTCCGCCTTTTTTTGCTCCCGTAAAGGCACCTTCCTCATAGCCAAACAACTCACTCTCCAATAATTGTTCTGGAATTGCCGCACAGTTAATCGCAACGAAAGGTTTGTTTTGCCTGTGGCTGGCATGGTGGATCGCACGTGCAAAGAGTTCTTTACCAGTACCACTCTCACCGAGTATCAAAACTGTAGAAGTACTCTTTGCAACTTTTTCAGCCATTTCTTTTGCTTGAGAAAGAACTTCTGACTTGCCTATGATCTTCTCAAAGCTCGTGGTCACCACATCGAGTAAGACCTCATTAACTGTGTTGATGACATCCTCCATAGCTCTAAAAGTAATCACATAACCTTTAATTTCATTACCTATCTGAATTAGACTCACATCATATAAACCGCGCTCATTGATGCTAAAGGTATAGGGCATATTAAACAAGGCCTTCTTTGAACCCAGTATCTGCAAAACCTCTTTATCATCCAAAATTTCATTGAGATGTTCAATATGTGTTTTGTCTAGCATTTTAAGGATTTTATGGTTTGCTCTTATGATCTTGCCATTGTTTTGAGTGGCAACAAATCCAGTTTCAATAGCATCCACCACAATTTCAAGTTCCTTAGCGAGCAAGGCCATCTCCTCTATGGCTTCTTGCTCATTGACCTTAGAAGCGATGAGTTCAGCCATACGGTTTAAAAATTGGAGCAGATTTGCCTGATTTTCTATGATATGGTCTCTTTGGTGTTTTTCAAATGCGATGAGACCGATGACCCCAATCGTTTGATCATCCCATTTTATAGGGCAACAGACCTCGGCATGCTCACTGCATTTGTTCTTGCAATCGCACAATTTGCATGCTAAATGATCGCCTGGATTTTCTATAATAAATTCAGAACCCGTTTTTATAGCATAACTAAAAGCCGAATGATCACTGACATTTTCACCAATCGTAGTTTGGTACCTACCAGTGCCGGCAATTCGCATAAGCGTCTCATCCACAATTGTCACATCTATATCGATGACACTTGCAATAGCGTCACAAATCATTTGAGCATTTTGTTTTACCTTATCGAGTTTCATAAAGCCTCCCAAAAGTTATTCTACTTCAACTATATCACATAACGTAAAAAGACGTATCATCACAATTTAAAAATTGTAATAATACGTCTTAAAGGTTTCTTCATTTTTAACCATTGAGGTCAGTTGCTTTTTTTAAGAAAGCCTCTTCAGTTTCTTCTATGACAAACGCGTCATCTACATAACCAAATACAGAATCTGAATGTTGACCACATTCGCCTAGGCAGCCCACTTCAACCTGTGAAGTCCCTACCTTTTCTGTTAAAATTTCAATGTCTACATTTGAACAGTTAGAACATACTCTTATCATTGTCGAATCTCCTTATTGAATTTGTGCATGAGCACTCGACTTATTGATATCCATTCTCAATTGACTTAAACATTTTTTTGACCTTTTTATGACATTAATTTTAAAGTTTCTCCAGCCCACTTAACCGCTTCCACGTAGTCGCCCAATAAAAGTTCTTCATCCAATTTAAAGCTTTTACAAATCTCATAAGCCTCATCCCAGTTGCCCATTTCATAAACTTTTATCAGGGCTGAGATAGGCGATAATACCCCTTCATGGTTGATCAATACATCCTTTATGCTCTGTGGCAACGAAATATCCTTTAGAGCTTGTTCCATGGGTTCATCCAACATAGCATCAAGTGTGCTAAAGAGTCCCATCATTGAAGCTTCATGTCTATATTGCTTCAAGTTGGTCTGCTTTGCTATGGCCTCAGCAAACTTTGTCCTGATAAGTGATACGTTCATGAGTTCCTTCGGTTTATTTCCGCCAAGATCTTGAATCATCAAGATGCTGATCCATCTTTCAATTTCCTTCAAGCCCATGTAGGTTAAAGCCCTTTTGATGGAGTAAACCAGATCATCTCCAGCTCTAGAGCTGATAACTTTCATAACCCTATAAGCCAAATTTACATCTTTCTCTATAATTTCAGCCAAGACTTGGTATGATGGCTCATCTCTCTTTAATTCATTTAAGAGTCTTGCATACTGAATTTTAGTTGCTGAATTGTTTGCATGTGCTTTTCCAACAATTTTAGGTTTACTGAAAAAAAAGCCCTGAAAGAGATGAAAACCCATTTCCTTCGCCTGTAAAAAAATTGACTCACTCTCAATTTTTTCTGCTAAGATAATTTTATTAAGTGATAGGGCTTTAAAAACAGATCTCTTTATTGTTTCCAGTGGTGTCATCAATAAATCAAATTTAATAATATCAGCATACGGCATCAGTGGATAAGTATCAAAATCCTCTACAAAATCGTCAAGCGCTATCTTATAACCCTTGGATTTGAGAATTTTTACGCGTTCAATGAGTTCATCATCAATCACTACGTCTTCCAATACCTCAATAATAAGTTTATTGGGTTCGATTAATTCAGAAAAATCTTGCCTTAAAAAATCAGCATCAAAGTTGACAAAGGCACGTTTGTGATCAATAATTTGACCGAATCCAAGCTCATATAAGCTTCCAACAACGCTTGCAGTGGCAGACATAGATGATGTGCCATCAAATTGCTTGGACTTGTCCGACTGCCTGAACAGCAACTCATACCCGTAAACATCTAGATTAATATTAAATATTGGTTGTCTCGCTATAAACATATTTAGCTCCTACAATTCTATTTTATGCACCCTTACATAAATATGTACCCTTGAAAACCTCATTCAAGCGTTTGTAAAACATTTTTTATGTCTTCCATTAAAAGTATATCATGATTCAATTAAAAGTATATCATGATTCAATTTTATTAAAAATATCATTTTAAATACAGGGATAAAATTTGATAAAAAAACAGATATAGGGTATAAGTAAAATTACTAAAGAGGTGTTTTTTATGAAAAACTTCAGTATTAATAGAACCTTAGAAGAACTGCTCATGTACTCGGGTCTTTATGCCAATATGTATATTCTTATGAATGTTAGTAAGAGCGGCTTAAACTATTTCCGAGATATGGACCATATTATCCTAATGCTTGCCTTGGCAGTCCAAACGCTACTAATGGTGGCCTTTGGTGAAAACAAATGGCTTCGCTTTATCTTGACTTTTATCACGCCATTCGTCTATACCCTCTATGAGTTCAAATCCATATACAGTTTTATTACCAATACTGGACATTTTTTCTTTTGGTTTTTCACCTTGATCATTGGCCTTGTAAATCTCATTTGGCGTCAGAAAGACCGACAAAAAGTAGATGTTTTTATGGTGATTGCAAACGTCGTGATCTTTATTTTCATCTACATGTACATGGACATGGTTCTCACTAATGAACAACTCTTATTGGCTTCACAGATGACTGTAACAGAATACGATATTAACCTTTCCGTTTTTAAACTCGGGGATAATCTAATCACTTTCTTAAAGGATTCAGCCCATATATATCTTATTTTGGGTGGTATTATCCTAGGAACAATCCTCGTCATTGGGCGTCTTAAGGTATATGAACTCACCATGAGGATTAGAACGCTTTTTGGTTTATATGTAGATGAACATTTTGTGACATCTCTTATTGAAAATCCCAATCAAATCAGTCAAAATAAACGTGTGACCATCCTCTTCGCAGACATTCGTGGCTTCACGCGCATGACGGAAGAAAAGGACGCCGATGCCGTCATTCAAATTTTAAACGAATACATTTCAATTTGGTCTGAAATTATGCCTGAGTATCAGGGTAAGATCAACAAGATCATCGGTGATGCCATTATGGCTGTCTTCATAGAAGAATCACTTGAAACGACAAACATGCATGCGACACAGTGTGCCCTTGACTTTATTGAACGTTTTAAGGAAAGCAGTCTGTCCAAGGAAATTGAGGGTGTCGGCATCGCCATCCACTATGGTAATGCCATTTTAGGCAATATCGGTGGTCCCATGAAGAAGGACTATACTGTCATAGGTGATGTGGTGAACACAACCTCAAGACTCGAGAGCAAAAACAAGGATTACAAGTCAACGCTGCTTATAAGTGGTGAAGTTTTTGAAGCCCTTGAACCCAATCTCAAATCTGTCTTTATGTTCAAGGAATCCGTTCTGCTTCGGGGAAAGGTCAAGCCCATATCCATATATGTTTTAAAAGCCAATTAAACCCTTAACAGGAGGTCCAAATGAAACAAGATCATGAGTTCAGGGACATCATTCAAGAAATCACTCGCAACCGAGAGTTTAGAAAAACTAAAAAAATACGCCATCATCACGACAGCGTATTCCATCATTCACTTAAAGTTGCCTATTTAAGCTATAGGCTTGCAAAAAAATTAAAACTTGATCACCATTCCGCAGCAAGGGCAGGCCTCTTGCATGACTTTTTTCTCTATGATTGGCGTGCGCCTAAAAAAAACCGTTTTTTTGAAAAACACGGTTTTACTCATGCAAGAGAAGCGCATATGAATGCAACCAAACATTTTAAACTCAATCAAAAAGAAGAAGATGCCATACTAAAGCACATGTTTCCACTAACACTTTCCCCACCCAAAAACACCATTAGTTGGATTGTCACCTTTGCGGATAAATATATTTCTATTGTGGAATATGTCCAAATTGCAACCTCAAAATCTCATAGAAAATAAAATTTGCCCTCAAAATCAATTTTGACGATTTTGGGGGTTACTTTTTTATAGTAGGTAGTTTCAGTGGCGCCTGATGAAAATATCGTATAGAGCTTGTCATTAAAATGCCCTAAAATACCATCTTCTACAACTTCATGCCCTCTAAACAAGGTTGAGATGCCAAAGCGTTGGCAATAAGCGTCAAAGTCCTCTTGCGTGAAGTAAAAACGTTTCATGCCAACTTTCAGATCACCTGTGCCCTTGTAGGGATCGCTCCACATAATATTATGTAGGATGTTATCCTGATCACTTCGAAACTGGGTCAAATCCGATAAGGTCTTAAGATGACTAAAGGTCTTGTCTAAAGGTCTTGGAATTCCGCCATGAACACACTGAATAAACTGATTGTTTTTTTCGATAAGGGCAATATAGGGCAATTGATCAAAAAAATTCAGATACGCCGGTAGTAGCTCTGGATTACAAGTCACGTTCTGGGCAATCAGGGCTTTTAGATATAGGGGAAAATATAATTTAGGATCGTCTGTAGGTGGCAACCCATAAGGCAATATGATTTGACCATCTTCCTTGATAATGCCACCATCATGGTTCCCTCTCAATAAATATATATGGTCAGGAAATAGTATTTTCAACATTAATAAATGCTCTAAGATTTTAAGATGCTGGCTTCCTCGGTCCACATAGTCACCTAGAAAGATCACTTTAAAAGCCTCTTTATTTAGAACTCGGTTATAGAAATCCGCCTTCATAAGACCATTTTCAAGGGACTTGTCATCCGAATGTAAATCTCCAAAAAGGAAGTGTAAACCTTGGTCATGAAAGAGCAGTATGCCATCGCCGCTTTTACCCTCATCTGTCTCTAAAAAGCCATGGTCCAGTTTAATGGTTGTCCTCAGGTAAGCCTGATTTTTTACCGAATGCTCATTAGCAAGTGTTTCACAGGTTCTCTTGATGAGGTAGAGTTGAAAATGGGAGACCACCTCTAAATTTTCATTTAACAAGACGTCATTATTATACTCATGCCACCCCATATGGTGAACCTTCATAAACTCAAACTTTAAAGATTGTCCATCTATGTTCTTTTGCCATTCACTTTCAAATATTTCGAACGCCCTTATCTTATCCTGTGCAGATACTTTGTCTTTTGTCATTTTAGGCATGAATCGGTCTCCTTCTTATCGCACTAACTTCAACAGTTGCTCAAATGAAACTTCTTTTTCGGTAATTTCAGGTGTTGCCAATTGCCGTGAAGGAATAAAAGTCCCATGATAATCAGACCCACAGGTCACAATCAAATCGTGTTTTATACAATATTGTTTATAGTATTCAAAATCCGTGTCATTTTTATAATACGGACTGTAGCACTCAATTCCCTTTATGCCAAGACCTCTTAACTGGTCCAGAATTGCTTCAGAGATGTTTTCACCACCAAAATACGCAGGTGGGTGCGCCAACACTACGGTATAGCCCATTTGAGCCAATTCCGGAAGGACTTCTTCAATTGGGTCAAAAATAAGGGGTTTGTTCATTTCCTTGATGATCGCAAAAAATTCAGCTAATGACTTTGTAACGCCAGTTGCAGAGAGGTAGTTTACAGCCTTCCATCCCCCTAAACTGGGATCTCTCATGAAGGCATCGTAACCTTCAAGTGTACACCGATTGTCTATTTTGCTGACGTATTCAATAAGGGCTCTATTGTGGTCTTCTCTAATGGTCTGATTCCTTGAGACGCGCTTTTGCAAGGCCTGGTTTTGGGGATCAATGCCATAGGTCAATAAGTGTATTTCTTTATCCATAAAAGTCGCAGAAAGTTCAATCCCCTTAATGAAAGATATGCCCTCCCTTACTGCAACCTCTGCCATTTCTGTCACATTATCCATACAATCGTGATCGGTTACAGAAAAAAGGCCAATTTCATTTTCTTTTACTTCTAGAATTAATGCCTCCGGGACCAAGGTACCATCGGATGCTGTTGTATGAATGTGTAAGTCAATTTTCATCTTTTCACGTCCTCTATCTCATATTAATTTTATTCATTATTTCAACATATTTTGCCACTTGAGATGCTTCAACAGCTTCAAAAGGGGATTTCAATCTTCTTACACCTGTCCCAATGTGAAAGTCACTGTTGGGGAATTGTCCTGCAATGGCTTCAAATGACTCAAGATCAATGCCACCACCAATTAAAAGTCGAATTGGCTTCATTTTTTGAGCCAATTCACCTAAGTAGGCACAGTGATCAAGTGGCGTCTTACCGCCGCCATTTGTTAAAATACTTTTTATTGCAGGAAATGCTTTCAACGCCTCTACTGCTTGAAAGGGCATTATGATTTTTTCAAATGCACGATGAAAGGTTATCTCCATCCCCTCTGCACAGGCCGCTAATTTTTCAAGCTGACTAAGGTTTATATTGCCATCTGCTGTGATCGGCCCAATGACAATGCCATTTGCGCCTAATGCACCAATTTGCTTAATCAAGTTACACATTTCGCCAACTTGCCAGTCTGTTAATACAAAAGAGACGTCTGATAGTCTCACCATGACATTTACAGGAATAGCGACACCTTTGACGACATCTTCCACACATTTAAGGGAAGGTGTTAATCCACCAAGTTCCAAATGACTTACGAGTTCAATTCGGTCTGCGCCACCTTCTTGTATCGCAAGTGCATCCTCAATATTTTGTGCAATGATTTCTAACATGATCTCACCTCAACTCTTTATAAGTCTAACATTCTATTTAAAAAAAAGAAATCCCTCAGGATTTCTAAATTTATTTAATATTTGATTCTTTATGAAAGACCCTCGTCATTTATTCCTCAGGCTGAACCATTGTTTTGGGTTTAAAGGAAATGTTTAACTCCACCAAAAGGATTGCAACGAATATTAAGCCACAGCCTAAAAGCATTACTGGAGACATGTGTTCCTTAAGCAATACCACACCAAATACAGCCGCAAACACCGACTCAAGGGATAAAATAATAGAGGCATGTGAAGACGTCGTATACTTTTGAGCAACAGTCTGTACAGTGAAGCACATAAAGGTTGAAAACATCGCAAGATAGACAATTGCAAACCAAGATCTTGAAGTTAGTCCCACAGGGATCGGTTCCGTGATAAAGGCAGTTATTACAAACAAGACTGCCGCAACAGCGATTTGTAAGAAGGCCAGCTTTATGACGTTCATGTCCTTAGCAAAGAATTCAATGGAAATGATATGACCTGCAAATAAGAGTGCACAAAGTAGCGTTAAACTATCGCCAATATTAAGTGCAAAACTTGATGCACCGTGAAAACTGATGAGACCAATACCAGCAATTGTGATCAAACTGCCAATCAGAGCCTTTATACCTGGCATCTTTCTATAAATTATCCAAGAAAGTAGGGGCACCATGACAACATAGGTCGCCGTTAAAAAGCCCTGTTTTGATGCAGTTGTATATTGTAAGCCCACAGTTTGAGCTGAAAAAGCCAGAAATAGGATTACACCGACTACAGATCCTTTTTTTAAATCAGATAGGGTTAATTTTCCAATCCATTTAAACAAGAACAAATACAAGATACCAGCAGCAAGTACAAATCTTAATGCCATTAAAAACATTGGCGTCACTGTGTTTAATGCATCCTTAACGGCTACGAAGCCACCACCCCACACTGCTGCCACAAACAATAGACTAAAATCAGACAAATATTTCAACTGATTTTTTGATAGTCGACTCATAATCATTTCCCCCTTGCCTACTACTCTATAAATATGTAGACTCCCTAAATTTATATCTTTATTTATCATAACAATTTTTCGGGGGACTTTAAAGAAGCTTACTTAAAAATTATTTGAATTTTATTTATTTTTTTTATAGTCTGAACATTAACTCATCTGAAATAATCTGATTCTTGTCTGCCTTCTTGGATTGATAGAGAATATCATCCGCTCTTGAGAGTGCAGAATCAATATTATGTTTTCTAGTGAGTCTACTGACACCTCCACTGAGAGAGACTTGTGTTTCCAATGGAATTTCGATTTCTTTGACGCATGTATTAATGCGATCTAGTATGGACATTACGGACTCAATATTCACGCCTTTAAAGACAAGTACAAACTCATCTCCACCATATCTGCCTGCAAAACCAATACTCGACATCTCATTCTCCATAATCTGAGCAATTTGCCTGAGAATCTTATCGCCAATAACATGTCCCAAGGTATCATTGACCCGTTTAAAATTGTCAACATCCACTAGGGCAAGTCTTATTTCCTCAGACTCATCCATATTATTCCAAAGCTTTTTTAGCTCGTCAAAGATATATCTTCTATTATATAGACCCGTTAACTCATCCCTAATGGTCATTTGAAATAATTTTTGATTCTTTTCAACCAAGATGTCGCTGTAGTCGTTCAACATTTTATGCTCTTTTCTAAAAGCATTTGAAAATAAAATCAAAAGAACAGAAGCGGCGATCAGGGTCACTGGAATTTGAATGAGGTTATCCCAAAATGAAACCTTAATCGAATTACTCACGATGAGGTCTGGGTAGTACTCACTGATGACCAATAATCCCAAAACCATGAAAATCTCAGAGGCTAACAGTAGTATCCTTGGAAACCCCTTGCAGACAAAGCAAATGGAAATACAAATAAGGAAAACATAGGCCATTGTTGATGGCGTGACGCCACCTGTGTAAATCCAGCCATTGGGTAAAAATATAAAGATAATTTCAGAAAAGGTCAAAATTTTAATACCTTTGATAATATTGTCTCTCTTGCTTTGTGCCTTTAATGTAAAAAAAATGCCCGTAACTGAAGTGATTATCAAAACCAGCCATTTCAGATTGGCTAACATTGGGAAGCTAATGATTATATTAGCACCAATATTGATCACACTGAGGATCAAGCTCAAAAAGAGCATATAGATAAAAAAACGTTCTTCAATTTCTAAAGTTTTAATGATTGTTTTCATTTTTCTCCCTAGGTGAAACCCTTACTTCTTTGGTTTCGTAGTAATATAGTCCTATTTTATCAGATTTACTTATGTAATGCATTATATAATGTCAATATTCACATTAGGGTGGGTATTTTATTAAAATCGTGTTAATATTCAATTTTTTTATTTTTTTTTTGAAAAGGAGTTGATTTTTTTAGCCAAAGGAATACAATGATTTCTGTGACTTTAAATAAAGGAGTGTTGTGTATGAACCCTTTCATTAGTTTGGGAATCGCCTTAATTGTAGGCGTCGTTTGTGGAAAACTCATGAACAAGTTTAAAGTGCCAGCCGTTGCAGGATACATTATCGGAGGATTAATTCTTGGAGCCTCAGGATTGAGAATTCTCGGCGGCGACACCATCAATCAATTGTCATTTCTAAGTGATTTTGCGCTTTGTGTGATCGCATTTAACATCGGTAGTGAACTTGAACTATCCGTTATTAAACAGCTTGGAAAGTCAATTTTTATCATTGCATTTTTTGAAGCCTTTGGTGCCTTTGTCCTCGTGACTGCCGTTTCCTATCTTCTCACCAAAGATTTCGCCATTTCATTGATTCTTGGTTCCGTATCTGCTGCAACTGCTCCAGCTGCAACCGTTATGGTCTTAAGAGAACTCAATGCAAAGGGCCCCCTTACAAGCACCTTACTTGGTGTTGTAGCCGTGGATGATGCCATTTGTCTCGTTATTTATGCTATGGCTGCTTCAGTGGCAAAGGTATTTGTCAATCACGAAGTGATTACGCTTCAAAAGGTTTTGATTTTACCGATTCAGGAAATTGTTTTCTCCATCCTAGTTGGTGGTATACTTGGTTTATTGATGACCGCACTGATTCAATATTCTAAAAGAGACAACGAATTATTGCCTTTCGTCATTGGAACATTATTACTTTTAGTGGGTGTCGCAACAGTATTTGGTCTATCTCCACTATTAACTGCAATGTCAATGGGTATTATTGTCGCGAATATTTCACCTCAAAAGATTAAAGCCTTTACAATTTTAGAGCATTTTTCACCACCAATTGTTGCGGCCTTCTTTGTACTTGCCGGTGCAAGATTGAACTTTGCCTATATCCCTCAAATCGGTCTATTGGGTGTGGCTTATCTCATATTTAGAATCATTGGCAAACTCGCTGGCGCTTCTTTAGGTGCTACGATTTCAAAAGCACCTCAAAGTGTTAAGAAATACATTGGTTTTGGCCTCTTGTCTCAAGTGGGGGTTGCAGTCGGTCTTGCAATAACCGTTAGCAGAGAATTCCCAGGGACAGATATTGGCTCTATCGTAGTAACGATCTTACTTGCGACAACTATTATCACTGAAATTGTCGGCCCAATTGCAACCAAACAAGCGATTACAAGAGCCGATGAAGCACGTCTATAATTGTTTACAAAGTTTCATTCTTAAGGGGATAGTTATCACGTTAAAAATATGTTAAAATCTTATTTAAGGAGGATAAACCCTATGAATTATGCATTATTCCTCGTATTAAATGATGTCGACAGGTTAAAGGATATTCACAAAATCTTTTATTCTTTAGGCTGTGGCGCAACCACTTTAGATAGTGAAGGTATGGGCAGAGTATTATTAGAACACAACGTTGATGTTCCAATATTTGCCGGTCTCAGAAAACTTGTTGAAGGCGATAAGCCCTACAATAAAACAATCATTAGTGTTATACACAGTGAGGAAAAACTTAGAAAAGTAATTGATAGAATTAAGGAAGAACTCAAAATGGATACAGTCAATAAGAACGGCATTGGCTACATTTTCGTCTTACCTGTTCTTGAGTGTCACGGATATCAAATACCAGACAAATAAAAAAAAGATGCCTAGTGTCATTTATGATTAAATGATGTTAGACATCTTTTTTGCTTTTTCGAATTGACGCAGAGATAGGGTATTTAGTGTGCAGACATTTTAACTTGCAGAAAATGCTCTAGGTCAAGGAAAGAGAAAAGCTAGGACTCGTAGCGTATATAGACATACGTGAGAGGTCTAGTTTTTTCGAATTGACGCAGAGATAGGGCGTTTAATGCAAGTTAAAAGGGTACACCTTTTGGTGTACCCTCCGATAGTCGCTGGAGATTCAAACCTTAAAACAACTTTTAAAAACTTAACTCTGAAAATTTAAAACTTATCAAACCTTTTAAAACTTACCTAATTGTTACTAATTTCTTTTTAATACATTAGTGACCTTACATATAGTTCTTGTTTGACATTAACTCTTTTCGAAAACTAATTTCTTAAAAACAACTTCAAAACTGATCATGCGCTTACAAATCTGAATTCCAATCTGCAAGTATTGAAAAAAACATTAACCCCAGCTCTATCTCGGAAGTATTTTCTTCCTATTGCATTCATACCCCTCGATTTTTTCTTTAATCATTTTTTTATTATTTAAATCGCTTAAATTTATAAACCTTTCTATTTTATAAACCTCTTTAATTTTGTAAATTGTTTTTTCTTTTTGTAATAGCCCTTGACACCATCATCAAAAAAAGATAACCTTTATAAGGTTAACCATATAGATTTTTATTATTAGAAGGAAGAAAACAATGTCAAATACAAACAAAAGTTTTATTCACGAGGTTCAACGTAGACGAACTTTCGCAATCATATCCCATCCGGATGCTGGAAAGACAACTTTAACTGAAAAATTTCTACTTTATGGGGGCGCTATCAGAGAAGCGGGTTCCGTTAAATCAAGACGTGCTCAAAAACATGCTGTATCTGACTGGATGGAAATCGAGAAGCAAAGAGGCATCTCTGTAACATCAAGTGTTCTCCAATTTGAATATAACAACTACTGCATCAACATCCTGGACACACCGGGCCATCAAGATTTCAGTGAAGACACCTACCGTACACTTATGGCTGCCGACAGTGCTGTCATGGTCATCGACAGTGCCAAAGGGGTCGAGGCTCAAACTAAAAAACTCTTTCAAGTTTGTAAAATGAGAGGGATTCCAATCTTTACATTCATCAATAAGATGGACCGTCAAGGAAAGGACCCATTTGAACTCATGGAAGACCTCGAAAAAGTTTTGGGCATAAGATCATGTCCAATCAATTGGCCAATTGGCTCAGGCAAGAATTTCAAAGGTGTCTATAACAGACAAAAACAACTTATTGAACTCTTCTCTGAAGGTAATCACGGTCAAGCAATTGCAAAAACGGTAAAGGGCGATGTTACAAACGAAGAATTTAAAGACCTCTTAGGAGCAACACTTCATAAACAATTACTGGATGATATTGAACTCCTTGATATCGCGGGTGACGATTTTGATTTAGAGAAAATTTTAAGTGGTAATTTAACACCAGTCTTCTTTGGTAGTGCCCTTACAAACTTTGGTGTTGAACCCTTCCTTGAAGATTTCCTAGAAATCTCAACATCACCACAGGCAAGAGAGAGCAATCTTGGTCACATTGATCCTGAATCAGATGCCTTTTCAGGTTTCATCTTTAAGATTCAAGCCAATATGAATCCTGCCCATCGTGATCGAATCGCCTTCCTTCGCATTTGCTCAGGCAAGTTCGAAAAGGGAATGGCCGTTAATCACGTGCAAAAAGGCAAAAAGGTTAAATTGGCTCAGCCACAACAATTCCTAGCTCAGGACCGTGTTATTGTTGACACGGCTTACCCTGGCGACATCATTGGTATTCATGATCCAGGCATCTTCAATATCGGCGATACACTCTCTGAGAAGTCAACAGACTTAAAATACGCTGGCATTCCTCAATTTGCACCGGAGCATTTTGCTAAGGTCTCTATCAAGAATTCACTTAAGCGTAAACAATTCATAAAAGGCATTACCCAGCTTGCTGAGGAAGGCTCTATTCAAGTTTATAGACGACCAAACATCGGTGTGGAAGAACTGATCATCGGCGTTGTAGGGGCACTTCAGTTTGAGGTTCTTGAATACAGACTTAAAAATGAGTATGATGTGGACATTTTAATGCAGTCACTACCATATCGCTATATCAGATGGATTGAAATGGACAATTTTAATGCCAAGACATTCTCAATGACAATGGATACTATGCTCGTTGAAAATGAAGAGGGTCAGCCTGTTCTTTTATTCCAAAACGAATGGTCTATCAATCAAGTTAAAGACCGAAATAAAAACGCAAAACTTCATGAAACTTCAATCTTTTAAAAAATTAACGCCCAATCCTAGGATTGGGCGTTTTTATATCTTGTCGTGTAAAGATGGACCTAATATAGAATAAAAATGTATGGTTCAAATCAGGTTGAATTAAAAATGCATCTTCCAACTAAAATAATCATTGTCTTCATTTTTTTCATATTTTAGAAAGGCTGAAAATTTTGTGCCCTTTTTATTGACGAAATTATTGCTAAAGACTTCTCCAGTCTCAAGCAATTTGATAATGGTATTCTTGTTTGGCGAAACACCCAGAGCTTGTAAGAACTTGTCTTCCTTCCAAATGACAAATTTACAGCCACCCTTCCAGTTGGTACACCCAAAACCCTTCTTTCCTTCTATAACATCAGAACCACATACTGGGCACTTGCCAAGTGATCCTTCACGAGGGGCCTCCAAGTTTTGAATCACATGAAAATCATCCCCTTTAATGTCTTCAACTGCCGTTGAAGTAAAAGCGACTATATTTTCAAGGAAGTCTACCCGAGACACTTCACCTTTGCCAATATCCGACAGGGTCTTTTCAAGACGTCCCGTATACTCAAGGTCAAATAGTGGTTTTACAGGAAAGAGCTCTACCAATTTACGTCCCATTTCAGTACAAAAAAGTGACTTCCCTTTAACATCAATATACCCAACTCTTTTTAGCTTTGTAATGGTCTCTGCTCTAGTTGCCGGTGTTCCAATGCTAAAACCACTTAAAATGGCTTGGATCATTTCTTGGTCATCACTTTCATCCACATCGACGCCTTCCACAAGATCATCTATATCCTCTTGATCTTCATCTTCATCGCCTGAGTCTTCAGGGCTATCCTTCTCTTCAGCTTTGTTTTTCTGATTTTTGAATTTCTTGCCACAGGTTTCCATGATTCTAAGAAGTGTCTTTTCGGTATGCCTCTTGGGTGGTGATGTACCTTTTGTTTCAATTTTCAGCTTTGTAATCCCAACAAGGTCATCAACTTCAACTTTTGGAAGCTCTTTTTCCTTAGACTTTATCTTTTCAATTTGTCGCCAACCCTCAATGAGTTGTCTTCTGCCCTTTGAAATAAATTGTCCTTCCAGTTCGACATCTCTACTGCCTGTGATGATGGTCATTTCCTCATGCTCCGCAATGGGCATAAACTGCATTAAAAACCGATTTCTGACAGCATCATAGACGATTTTTTCATCTCCAGCAAGTCCCTTCGCCACCACATAAGTAGGCATAATGGCACTGTGGCTCTCTACCTTAGCATTGTCAAAGACGCGTTTATGGGTATGAAACTCAATTTCATTTTCATAAGGTAAGCCTCTTTTGTGAACATTCAATACCTTTTGCGTTTTCTCCACAAGTGATTCTTCAAGTGCCATACTGGCAGTTCTCGGGTAAGTAATCAATTTCTTTTCATAAAGACTTTGTGCCACTTTCAGCACCTTATCTGAAGTCCATCCTTTTTGTTTACTGGTGATATAGCCTTGCAAGCCCGATAAGTTGAAAAGTGTTGGTGGGTATTCTCTCTTAACTTCTACAATCCGGTCAAGGACAATCCCTTGTTTTTTGTTGAGTGCTTCTTTGATTGCTTCCAGTTTTGCTATCTCTTCAAATTTATCATTACCCTCATGCGTATAAATACCTTCATAGACTTCACCTGAAGGGGTTTTAAAGCTACCAATAAGCTTGTGGTATTCTTCTCGGACGAAATTTTCGATTTCAAGATCTCTATCATAGATAATCTTTAGGGTTGGCAAGAGAACACGCCCTATGTTGAGGGCTTTGCCTGACCCTCTTTGATATTTTAAAGTCGCCACAGATGTCAAATTGATGCCGATGATCCAATCCGCCCACTGTCTGCTGATACCAGCATCCTTGAGGGGTGCCATTGTATCGTTTGACACCATCTTTTTAAGCCCTGATTCAACCTCATCTGGTGTCCACTCGTTGAGCAGAAGTCGTTCAATCGGCTTGTCTACCTTTAGGTAGTCTAAGATGATGTCCCCAATAATCTGACCTTCCCTATCATAGTCGCATGCAGAGATAACACCATCCACATCATTTCGATCAATCAATTGTTTAATGGTCATCAACTGCTTTTGTGCACCTAGATCTGGCTTATGCCTGTCAGCAGGGTCTGATTTAACTTTATATTGAAAAGTTTCAGGCACAAATGGAAAATTCTCCATTCGCCAGCCTGTCATTTTTTCATCATAATCCTTTGAATCAAATAATTCTAGAAGATGACCAAATGCCCAAGTTACCAAATAATCTGCACCTTCATAATAGCCATCTTTTCTTGTTTTTGCTTGTATGGCATCTGCGATATTCTTCGCAACTGATGGCTTTTCTGCAATAATGACTTTTGACATGATCTCCTCCTTTTTATAATATTTTACCGCATTTTCTTAAGTTCAAATTTATGCGTCCATTAAAATTTTATCATAAATTCCCCCACTTTAGAAACAAACAATGCCAAATACGTCCAAAATCTGTATTAACCATTCCATTTAAACACTTAAATGATGATTTCATCCTATAAAGGTCAAAGACAACTAATTTATGCCCCTTCATGTGAAGTTTCATTATAGCTTTTACATAAGTCCTTTTGAGACTGGAACAACTATGTTGTGACTTTCAATCTAAGCTTTTGGCAGGCAACAAAAAAATCCTCTCAATTATTTGAGAAGATTTTTCCATTTGAATATAGATTAAGTTTATATCACTAAAGTATAAACATCCACCACTGCTTTTGATTCTCTAAGCGCATTGAGCTGAGGAACGATTCTTTTGACATGTGGCATTTCCTTGTGATTTTGGAAAGCAGTCATATCCGACCATGTTTCGATCATCGTGAAAATAGAAGGGTTAGATTGATCCTGATACATCTCGTATCTGACACAACCCTCTTCTTTTCTGGACTCAATTACGAGTTCCTTTGACAATTCGATAACTTCAGCCTCTTTTCCTTGCTTTGCAACACTTTTTGCAACAACTTTAATCATCTTTCATCACCATTCCCTTTTATTTTGCTACTTCATATTCTATTTTATATTGAAGTCAGTTTTATTTCATCTTAAAAAGTGATATTTCAACGAATTCGCCATCACCTTTTTTCAGACTGCCTACAAAGACGCCACTTCTTAAAAATTGATATCGACTATTTTCATTTATGATGAAGCGTGGCACCGTTCGAATAAAGGGCTTGGGCTCAGCTTCGTCACCATAACCTTCATTTTCTATAGAAATATACTCACCATCATCTGTTAGCAAGGTGTATTTGGCAAACACATGCCTAATTTGTCCCCCTATCAAGGTATTCCAATCTGCACCACCCGGTACGACGGCCCCATTTATACCAGGTCCTGAAAAAGTACCCCCTAAAATAGGAATCACCTTGAGATGGCCATGCTTGGTTTCACCAATGACTTGAAATTCTCCTATATCAACTTTTAAGGTCATGATAAGTTCTGCTTCTAATTGCATGATCTTCCTCCTAATTACTGGTTAGAAATCTTTATTACTAATTTAATATCTGTTCGCCTGGCTTGAGATTAATAGACCCTTTTTTAGAATATGCGATGATGAGGCCCAATAAGATGGATAAAAAGGCTGATGCCAAAACTCTATATTCCGATGGCATTAAAAATACGATTGTATGGCAGGGTATCCAGACAAATAAGCAGGTTTTCAGCCATGAAAAGCTCACCAAGGTATACCAATCTGTGGTTTCCACCATGTCGCGGAGTGAAAGCTTTTTCTTTGCAAATAAAGCATCCATAACCTTATC
>NZ_JBVBZF010000005.1:0-40675 GCF_057447755.1 Fusibacter sp.
TATGATTGTATAGTTACCGACACCTAAATCAACAACACTTGAAATCTGGAATCTATCAAATCCAGTTGCCGCAGGAGTACCAGCAGTACCGTCAATGATAAAATTCAATTCTCTCATTTTTAATTGAGCGGTCTTAATAGACCTAGATCTTTCTTTCATAGATGCTCCTTTAACCCTTGGGAGGGAAAAATAAAGGGGAGCTAGGCTCCCCTAATTATTAAACTGCAAGGTTCTTCAGTAGACCGTGAGCTGTAGGAGTAATGAAGTTCTCATAGTACCCACCATAGCGAGCATTGTAAGCATCTTCATCAGTCTTACGTAGGAACACGGTTCCATCATCATCAAACCATCCAAATCCCGGTCTGTGATGTCTCTCAATGTAATTATCATTGAGAAAATAGATTCTATCATCTTCACAGAATCTATCAACAAAGATACCAATTGGTCCACGGGTAGACATAAATTCTACGCCTTGGAAGCTCAAGTTACCCTTGATATTTCTATTTGGAAGGTTATAAACCTTTTGATCCTCAAGAAGAGCAAGGATATTTTGGAATTGAGCATATGAAGTAATAATCAAGTTAGGAGCTTTTCCAAACTTTTTCTCAACATTCAACATGGCTTTGTTCATTTTATCAACGTTAATACCAGCTCCACCTTCATCAGAAATGTAGGATTGCCATCTTCGTTGAACTGTAATGTTGTAAAGAGTACCAGAAGATACGTTAACAACACCATCAAGACCAACAGGCTCAGAAAGATATGATCTTTGCATACAGAAACCAGAAGTTGTAAGCATAGGACCAACACCTGCAAGAGCGGCAAGAACAGCAGATGTACCAACAAGACTTACTGTGTTAGCTGATGGATCAACAGCAACAACTTCTAATAAGTTAGTAGTAGCTGTACCACCTTCAGCGGTGCCACCCAAGTTATCACCAGCATTCATACCAGTTACAACTTGAATATGATCTTTTTCCTCAAAGTTGGCTTCTTTCCAACCACCTTGAGTACCAGCAGCTCTGATTTTTACTACATAAGGGTTAGCTGTTGAACCAGCACCAGTTACGTTAGTAGCACCATCGCCACGACCAAGAATACCTGTACCATCACCAAAAAGAATACGAGAGTCGTTTCTCATGTATGATTCAACAGTCTTCTTAACCGTTTCTTTTGTTGCCTGAACAAATGCCCCAGCAGAGTCTTTTGAAGCTTTGATAGCCTCTCTTTCGATCTCACAAGTTGCGTAGACCTTTTTAGAGGTTATGATAGCTCCTTGATAATCACCAGCATTTGATACAGGCAATAATGAAGCACCAACACCACCACTAAAAGAAAGAGGAGTTGCTACAAATCGCTGCTTACCAGTGAAATCGTATCTTTTTCGAATACGACCATTGCAAACGTTAGCACTGTTGTACATGTTTTCAGATTTTTTGTAATAGTTGATTTTAAACAGATTTGTCTGATCTGTTAGGTTAAATTGTGCCATATCACACGCTCCTTAATGTTAAATGTCAAAATCATCAAAGGATTCGATATGATCAGGAGTTTTGTTTTCCTTGTATTTCATACCTTTTCCCGGTTGTTGATAATCATTTCCGACTTTTTCGTTTAATTTATCGATATCGTCGTCAATGGTTTCAACTTCAAATCCAAGCATTTTGGCTGCGATTGAAAAGGCATCTTCGTCTGAAATTTGCGGTCTTTTTCGCATGACATTAGCAGTTTCAGTAATCAAAGAGTCCATTTCATCATCACTTAAATCGTCTTCAAAGTTTGGGATAACAAAATCTTCAGCTCGTTTAAAAAATGGAAGCATAGCACCATAATTTATAACTTGCTCAGGTTTTATATCCTCTTCCTTGTAGCCCAATTTAATTAGCTCATCATGAGCTTGGACATACTGCTCCTCACTAACACCCTGCGATTCCCTTAGCTTGTCTATCCGAACAACGAGTTCCCTTTGGGCTTGCTCTTGTTTGGCAGATTCCGCTTTGGCTGCCTGATTGTTATTGATTGCATCGAGTTTCTTCTTAGTCCAGTACAAATCTTTCTCTGTCTGATCCATATCAGACATTTCTGAGATCTGACCTTCCATATAGTCGAAGATCCTCTTACTATAAGTATTCACATCACGCCCGGTCATGTCAAGCAAATAATAAAGAGCATCCAATGGATCTCCATCTTCTTTGTCAAGCATTCCAGCAATTTTAGTAAGATGACCTATGAGTACATTTTTTTCATCTTGAAGTTTTAATGACTTATCTTCAGCTAATTGAGTTTTTTCCTTGGCCGTTTCAATTTCTTCAGTCCATGCCTTTTTACCAGAATAATTATCTCTCAACTCCTGAAGAGTCACAAACTCATTTTTACCTTTAACTTTTGTTTTAATCGTAGCATCTAAAGAGATATCGATCAATTTATCTCCATCTCTAACTTTAAGAGGTTTTCCTGATGTTTTAGTTTCAGAGCTTTTTCCATCTTCGCTTTTCTTTTCTTCTTCGCTAGATTTATCCTTCTCGCCATCAGTGCTTTTTTTCTCTTCGCCTTCTTCTTTCTTTCCATCATTCTTGTCTTCGACATCTGATTTCTTATCTTTTTCATCATCTCCACCTTTTTTTTCTGATCCATCTTGTTCATCTAATAACTGAACTTGACTATCTTTTGATTTTTCATCATTTTGATATACGTTGTTTTCAAATGTATCCATTGATGGATCTTTTATGATGTCTTCTTCACTTAGTGTTGGCTTGTCACCCTGTGGTAGTTCGATAACTTCTGTGTCGTCAAATGATTCAATACTTTGTGCAGCTCCGCTCATTGTTCTTCTCCTGTTTTATTCATTGATTTAATATTTTTAGTATCTACCCCACTTTCACTTTGAGGTTCAACTGGTTGAGGTAATAACATAGATAATGGTTCTGGGAGAGTAAATATAACTGGATATGACTTAACTTGAAGAAGCTCCATTAAAAACGCCTGATTCTTAGTGGCCTTATCGTACATAAGTAATTCAAGTGTCATCAAGTACTGAAGAATTCTTTCTTTTATACCACCTGGTGTTTTCATTTTAAACGATATTGTCTGAACCGCTTTCCCAAATATTGAGTAATAAACTAAAAGATTATCATATGGTTCAGGTTCAGGAACACTCTCGCCTTCAATAAGCATTTCTAAAATCTGCTTAGCTGAATCAACTGCAACCGTTGCTTCATCCTTGAATGCGTCATCAAGCCCTAAGTCTAACATTTTAATAATTTCTTCTTTCTTAAAAACAGGATCTTTCTGAGTAGCAATATTTAAGTCAACAATTGTTGATATACGACCTGTCTTTGTATCAGGAAGAGCAGAGCTATTCTGAAGTCTTATATCAGCAACCATGGAAAAGTTTGCCTTCTTGACAGACTTAATTATATATTCGTTATTTCTTCCAAGCTTCTTGACTGTCCTTTCATCAGATTCTTTGTAGAACTGTGCCATCCTATATAACATCATTCTATAAACAGCAAGGACTCTAACTTTACGCCTCTGCTCTTCTGTCATATTACGCTGAGATTCTTGTTCATCTAGAAATCTCAATGCAGAGTTTGCAGTAACACCTTGAGGAACCTCTCCTCTGGTTATGTCATATACCTTAGAATGTTTGGCTATTTTTCTTTCAAGTCTATCTTGAACAGTAAACGATTGCTCTGATACTGGATTACCCTGAACAAGCTTAGGAGCTATTGCTCCCCTAAATTCCATAAGTGTAAATTCATTATTGTAATGATGAATCTTACAAGCACCTTTAGGGGCCACCCATTTCGGAGCAGAACCTATACCAAGATCTCGTGCCTGAGCTGATTGGATATTATTATAATATCTTTGCATCTGCTCGATATCACCAATAAAACTTCTAGGCCATAGCTCTCCATATATACGACCATCACCATCCCAAACAAATGGTAGTCTTCCATCATCGTATGGGAAGTTTCTCATCTCAAGAATAACGTCATCAGTATAGATAATATGAGCACCTTCAGGAAGATACTTAGTTTTCTTATGATAGAAATGCCTAACCATAACTTCATCTTCTGGTCTTGATATTTCCATCAATTCAAAATCATATCGCTCTCTTTTATTCTGTTGTATTTCATCCTCTAGGTGTGGGTAGTCTGCCTTAAGCTGATGGATATTAACCCATTCTATATAATCAAAATGGTTAACATCGCACCATTTACGCTTATTAATTTCAGGAAATACTCTATCGGGACCATAGTTGACAACATCAACATCACCAACATGAATCGGTCCAGTTTTCTTAAGTTTTCTCTTATACTTACTAGGTAAATCATTCCCATACATCTCATTAAGTTTTCTGTATGATGGATGAAGTGGTCCAGCATCTGGGTTCCACAAAACAAACTGAAATACGATTCCATAAACATACTTAATCATATCAGCATCTTGATGAATTATTTCAAGATCTATTTCTTCACTTCTGGCATCAAGCAAAAGCTTGCAACCCTTAACGTTATTGATGTCTGATTGTTCATCGTGAGCAGGTATTAAAGCAATATTGGCCCTGAATCGTGCCATTTGCGAGACTTTGGTGTCAACCATCTCCTTAACGAAATTAACCGTGTGACGGGGCTTACGTTCGGTGTACTCAATGTCTCTGTCACTGTTACGAACATCACTGAATCTCCAGTGAATCCCCTTATAGAGTGCGTGATGCCTTCTATATGTGATAAATCTAGATCGAGATGCGTGTTCGAGTATTTCGAAGTTACTATTAAGCCAGTCGAGTGTTTTTTCTTTGTCATTTGGATCGTCCCTGAATTGAAATGGTTTCAGTTCACTGGTAAGTCCCATCTGTTCCGTACTATTAAAATCGTCAAATGATTCTGTGCTCATTATTATTTCCTTAGTTTCAATTTAAGAACTCTTCGACCTTCACTCATTGCAATTGCCTTGGCCTGAGCAGGATTGGTGACAATTTCTCCAGATCCACCAGAATGAAGTTTTCCAGCATAATATTCTCTCATAACACGAGATATCTTCTTCTTAGCATGTGGATCTGTCAGATTCTCTTTCATACTTGCTCCTCTTCTACATCAGGATACATGTCTCTGAATTGCTTCAGATATTCACGATCCTTTTTAGTTAGTTCATTCCCTAGGTCGTCATCATGTAATTGAGTGGTAGGTTCAGATTCATCAGATGGACTATCAATAGGCATCCATTGTAGCTGATGAGTAGACTTCTCCATTCCAACAACTCTAGCGTATGCCATAAAAGAAAAAATGGCAGTAACACTACATAGGATAATTGAAAGTAGCGATAAAACCAAGCAAATGGTGTCAATAGTTCTCATATAGCATTCCCTCCTGTCTAAAATGTTTTGCTAAATCACTATCTGGAGTCTCAAACCTCCGATTATTCTTATTATCAATATATTCTTGGAACAACATGTCATAATGTGATTCATTGAATATATAACGCTCACAGTCTAATAAGTGGTCATTAATTTTCGGTATCTTGCCTTTATCATCCTTGGCATAGTTAACCTTCTCTTTGATAAAATTCTGACATCTATCTGAAATAAGGTACATCTCTGGTTCAAGCATTACGTCCTTAATTAAACTCAATTTAGCTTCTTTTTTCTTGACATCTTTAGTACACGGCATAAGGGCAACATCGTCATAGTGAGCATGTACTTCGTTGGCAAACCAAGTGGCAGCGTTATCATATATCTGATTCCAATCATCTCTGAAAAAATGGAGTTCATCCATCTTCACCTCGGCCTGATCGTAAATTATCTTAGTGGTCATCCTAATCTGCTCAGTTTCATAAACTTCATCTAAAAAGCAAATCTGCTTAGTATGCCTATTGATGGCAACAAATAAAACAGCAAATGTGGTTGCAGATCCAGCATCAAAGCAAACATACCAATCCCAATCTCTAGGTCTTGCTGAGATGATGGAGAGTATTTCAAAGTGAGGTCTAACATGTTCTGTTCTACCTTCGTATTTATCTGTTTCGAAATTCTTACTAGGATATTTAAGCATAGGAAAAATTTGCTTACTTGTGTCTGGAACGATTTCACATTCGTATTCTCTAAGATAAACGTGAAGCTCTCCCTTCCTTGTAAGGGCCTCTTTTTCTGCCTTCAGCTTAGGACAATCACGACCTCCATAGACATGCGGATTGGTCCAGCTAGGTCGTTTAAAATAAGCGTGCCCCGGCTTAATCATAAACTCCTGCTCAGTCCTACAGTAATAGTTATCTTCATTATCTGGAGGAGTACCAATAATCATGATACGACCATTGAGATCCATTAAGTTAGGACGGGCAGCTCTATCATAACGAGGATCATGATTTTTAAATTCATCATAAACGATAAACACAGGACCAAGACCATCTGCTTTCTTCCAGTTCTTAGCGCCGTCAACCTTCAACATAGAGTTGTTATCAAGTCTAACATACATCTCAGACTCATTAACCTTACGAACCCACTGATCCTGAAGCCTATTCCCTGCCTTCTTCCTTCTGACGAAATCCTCTTGCGATTCATTCTTCTGTATCCTAAACGATGTGAAGAACTCAGGAAGTCTCCTGTTGTCCCAACAGATATCACGGGCATGGTCCTTCTCATCTGCTACGTAATAACATTCTGAATTGGGGAACAGCTTGGCAAACATATACATGCAATAAATAGCAAGTTCAGTCTTCCCGAACTTACGACCACACCTAAGAAAAACACCAATAAGCCAATATATAAAGAAGGAAGTAGCAACAGGTACTTGTCCATCATGTGGCATCCATACCTGATGCATCTGCCTTTCTATGCTTTCTTGATGCTTAAGAAATTCCTTCTTATTCATCTGACTGTGATTGCTCCACTGATGGATCTGCTGCGAACATAGGACCGCCAGTAGCTACACTAAATCCAGTAAAGAATAAAGAGTGCTTCTTAGCGAACTCCTTACATAAAGCACCTTGGTCAACAGCTTCCTTAGTTGACTTGAGCGCTTCAAGAAGGTCAGCATAGTCCTTATCAATAGTATCAAGCTCCTCTAGTTCATCTTCAGACATATCGGCATCTTCAGATGGATTACTGTCTTCAGATTGATCGGCATCTTCAGATGGATCGGATTGATCGGATTGGTGGTCTTCATTGCTCATCATTGCCGATTGATCTTGGGAATCTAATTGGATTCCTTCTTCTAATGTCATCGGCCGTTCTTGCAGGTGTTCTTGGTTCATTTGTTCTTCCATCTGATATCTCCTTGGTTGATGGTTTATTTGTTATATCTTCAAATTCAGCATCTACTATTTTACTTGCATTTTCAATCTCTCTGAGACTAAATCCTTGTTCAACTGAAATAATATCAGTTGACTCTCCACGCTCAAGTCTACCTATCTTATCCAATTTACTGATAATATCTACTGCCTTACCCATATCATCAAGCTCAAGAATCTCTTTTTTTTCAGCTAATTTGTGAGCTGACTCGGCAACCTTCTTGGCGAGACATGCCTCTGCTGAAGAGAGGATATATGACTTGACCTTCTGATAGGTTACAAAAGATCCGGGCTGCATTTGTTTTCTTTCCTGATACCAACAGTTGGGATCATGACCAGTTTTATCTGGACCAAATATCTGTATGCCTAAATCGTTAATTGGAATATCCAACTCTTCTGCTATGTCTACGACGGAGATATCCGAGAAGTACATGTGCTTTGCTCGGATTAAAATATCGGTGCTATGAGTCATAGTATTTCCATATTGAAAAAAAATATTGATGTGGGATATAGGCGGTACATCTCTCTCCTCTGCCCTTTAGGGGGGGGGGTCAATTTTCCCCGTTTTCGTTGCCACTAAGGCGCTTCGCATTACTGATTGTATCATTATTTTAGCCACGGTGGAATTGGAATTGGCTTATCAGGTTCTACGGGCGCTATCTTTTCCTTTATTGCGTTTATCATTCCCTTAGATTCTATCACCTCATTAGGTATCTGCAATTGATTACAGTATTGATTAAGTATCTCTGTGCTCAATTCATGAAGGTTCACGAGATTGATATCTTCTATACTGAAATTCTCCTCTTTATTTTGTAACTGACTAACTATCTCGATTTTACGCTCTATCTCGTCGGCTATCATTTTACTGATTATTTTTCTTCTTGAATAAAGTAGGTCTACCATAAGCGTCATATTTGCTGATGCGTTTAATTCTGTTAGTCCCTCGAAAAATTCTCTCGTTTTTTTTGGTATTCTAATTACCACTGTGTTCTCTTTTTTTGTGCTCATATTTTCCCATAAATTCCTTGTTACAATTTGTAACATTATGTTCTTTTTTCACTTTTTTCAAGTTTTTTCTGTTACCTGGTGTAACAAAAATGTTACAAATTGTATACAGCGCACAGATATAACAGTTAACAGTTAAAATACACTTTTTACCCATTTTTATAACATATTGGAATTATATATATTATACTATGCGTCATTAACCTTGGATTAATTCTGTATTATTAGAGTTACTGTGAACGTACTCAAAAACACAATTTGTAACATTTGTTGACTTTTGACATAAATTATTATTTACTTCGCTTGAGGAACAACACAATAAATAACTAGGAGTTAATGAAATGAAGACTAAAGAGATGACGATACCTGAATTAAGAAGAGAATACTACTTAGTAAGACCAGACGGTCATTGGTTCGATAGAGATTCAGAGAATTTTTTCGGTACTCAATATCACGGCAATGCAATAGTTAAAAAGAATGTGGCAGTCTTTGTTACTAGTGAATTTACTTCATTTGATAAAAAGAATAGAGCATTTAATGTGAGGGCCTTTGATCTTGACGACGGCACGATGGAAACTATCGGAGAGTTTGCAGTCATGACTAAAAATGAGGCGCATGAACTGAAAAGGAAGTATCTCAATGAGCTTTAAAGATAAATCAATAAGAATAGATGACTGGTCCGGTAATTTACTTTATATCGGTCCATACGACGATGACGAGGCAGTCAATAAGGTGCTCGATGCTAACCGTTGCAATCAGTGTGAGAATTACGCAGATGGTATGTGCGCCTATTGTGATGATACTGGTTACATTGGAGACTTTGAAGTCTCATGGGTGGATGAAGAGAATAATAGATATAACGTGTATGAGTATATTAATTATTAAGGAGTAACTATAATGCGAGTCATTCACATGAAGACGATAGGCAATCACATGTACCTATCTAATGGAACTACTTATAACATTAGAACTAATCAGAAGATTAAGCCTTGGATGCATTTTGGTAGGTGTCTAGCTATGCCTTATCTTAAGCAATGGAGTTACCGAGGTCTTAAGCGTAGGAAGGTTATGACCCATGTGGAAATATGGGAAGTATTCAACAATAGATCAGTAGCTAATGGAATGGTTATTGATCATATTAACGGTGACAGACTAGACTGCGCTCTGTGGAATTTAAGAGAAGTTACGCCAGTAATTAACAATAAGAATAGAGGAGGTATGCATGGCAAGCAACACAACGACTAGAAATACAACGGCTAGCAATACAAATGAACTTAAGCACATTAGAGAATTCCTATTACTCGTAGCTACTGAATTGGGCTTAGAGCTACAATACTATGACTTAGTGTACGAACATGAACAACCAACAACCGAGGAGAGTAGAAATGAGATTAACTAATTCAATGAGAGATTCGATTATTAACCAAGAAGTCAACAACAAGTATCATGACAAGCGTAATGAAGCAGAGAAGAAGTTCAGAGACGCTATCGAGGAGTTAGCGAAGAAGGCGGTTGCTGCTGGTCCTAAGATACCACAAGAATTGATTGATTCTAACTATATCCGGCTAACTGATAGTGCTAGAATTGAGTATTCTTGTGGTGAAAAAGATAACTATTATCAGTTATACAACTATTACCCTGCCAACATTAATGGAAATAAAATTGAGATTAAAGCAACTAAAACCGTTGAGAAACTTAGGGATAAGTTGAGAAGCATAAGAGAAGAGAGGATTAAATTTAAAAGAAGTCTTAAACAGATTCTTTATGCCTTTACTACAGATAAGCAAGTCGTTGCTGCTATTCCTGAATTTAAACACTATTTTGCTAATCAGCAGAAGGCACAATCAATGGCTGTAATTCCAGCAGAACAGATTAATAGCATACGTAAACAATTGGTCAAACCAAAAGGAGAATAGAAATGAATTTAAAGCAATTAACCAAAAGAATTAGTTTAATCAACAAGCGCAACCTTAATCAAGAAGATGTCAAAGAAGTATTAGAATGCTTCATGAACATAACTAAGGTGCAAGTAAGAGAAAATGATAACGTTAGGATAAGAGGATTCGGAACGTTCCACGCAGTAGATAGGAGATCGAGACGAGGAGTTAATCCAGCTACTGGTGAGAACATGATCATAGAGGGTAAGAAGGTTATTAAGTTCAGAGCATCAGAAAATTTAACTAAATTCGTTAACTAAGGGGAAAGCAATGAGCAGAAAAGAATTCAAGCACATAGGCGAATTAATCCGCAGGAATAGATTAAGCAAGGGAATATCTCAGGATGACATGGCAGCGGCCCTAGGCCTTAAGAAAGGACAAGCAATCAGCAACATAGAAAGGGGCATTGCTGGTTTTCCACGCAAGTATTTACATCAGCTACCTGATCTGATAGGAGTCGGTAGACAAGAAATTGTAGCCGCTATGATTGCTGACTACAGAGAAAGAATAGAACGTAAACTTTATCTAGGAGGAGACAAATGAGATTATCGGCACTAATTATTTTAATTGCACTTAGCTCTTGTGGCAAAGATAGTGACATGGTAGTCATTAGTGAACAACTTATCTGTAATCGATTCGGTTATGGATACGGAGAAGAAGTTAAATGTAACTCTAAGCACTTTTCTTGTGTCACTACAATCAGAAACAACGAAACGAGATGCACATTCAGTGCTGATAGAAACGAGGTGGAATAATGGATAAAGACCATTTAAAAGTAGGCATGATTATAGAATGTCATAACCCTGATCTGGACAGAGAGATTTTATTCATAGGAGAAGAGACCTATGTCTATAAAGATAAAAACGGAGAATGTTATGCAGATCTCGGTAATTTAGGATTACAAGGGTGGGAACCGAAGAAACCTAAACCAAAACTAATCGGGCGGCTGTATATAGATGCTAGAGACGGAGAGATAATGTTTAGGTCTATTGTTGAAAGATTGTATAACCATCATAGGCCAATAACAATCAACGAAAAAGGCGAAGTCTTTGAGGTAGAAGAATGAAGACAAGACTTGATAAGCATGGGAAATTAGAGTGTGATATGAGAAGGCAGTGGGGGCGATAAATGACACCAAAATGGTTTTATAGGAAATATGGTAAAGCAATTTATGGAGACAAGAACCCTCCAGACGATCAGGTGGCTGCCGGAGTTGCCACGCTTTTTACATGCATTTTTTTATATGGATTTATCATAGGTAGAACATGGTATGGAATTTATAAGGCTAATAATCCATCTGAATGTCACGTAAAATCTATAGCAGATATTATCGTGGCACCATTTTATGCATTAGGATGTAATATCGGAAAGGATAGGTGGAATAAAAGCTTAATTATTGGAGAATAGGATGACCAAATTCGTTGAGGCAGCTTTAGAATATCCAGACAATTTAGAGGCAGCTACTTGGAGGCTTTTTATAAATTTAAACACTGGAAACATAGGGGGACGATATGTCTGATAAAGAAGTATTAATTGAGACTAATGCAAGAAATGAATATGAGGAACGCCAAGATGAATTTTTCAATGAAATAATGGGAAAAATGGAAGACACTTTTGGTTTTGAAGATATCGTTATTATCACTCAAAAAGATAATAAGGTAGGTGTTCACGGAAATAGCAGTAGAGAAAAATCTAAAGCTATTGTAAAGTTCATGGCAAATGAAATCCTTTAACCAAGCCTACAACGATGGAAGCTATGACGAGTGGCGAACCAAGGACACAAGAGGCGATAAAGACGAAGAATTAAACCAAATGAAGAATTTAACACAGAAGACTATTTGTCGAGGCTTTAAATGACTAAAAAAGAATTCATAGAGAGCTTTAATGAGTGGTTTAATCCGTTTGATGAGAAAATGGCAACTAGCAAAGTTGAAGCTGTTCGCGCTGCCTGGGACTATCAACAATCAAAAATCGAAAAGCTCGAACAAGCCGTGGAGATACTAAGGGAGAGCAATGGGTATTACAAAGAATATAAAAACTGGACATGCTCACAAATAGACGCACCATTAAATGAATCTTTTATATTGAATGATACGACTAGAAAACCTCATAGCGTCGCAATAGTAGGCGGCAAACGCGCTCGCGAAGCAGAGAGAAGGGTAAAGGAGATATTGGATGAGTGAGATATGGTTAACTTCTGATAATCATTTTGGACATGAAAACATTATTAAATATTGTAAGCGCCCATTTAAAAATGCAAACGTCATGAACAAGATGATGATAGATTTATGGAACATAACAGTAGATAAGGGTGATACTGTTTATATCCTTGGGGACTTCACGTTAGTTCGTAATTTTGAACAGATTAAAAACTGGACCGGGAAACTAAACGGGACCAAGCATTTAATCCTTGGTAACCATGATGAACTCAAACCTTTTAGATATATTGATTGCGGTTTTGCATCAGTACACACCTCTTTATTGGTTGATGGTTTCTACATGGCACACGACCCCGCAGTTAAAACAGCTCTACCCAAAGACTCAGTGCTGTTACATGGTCATGTGCATTGTTTATGGCGAGACGAGCTAAATAAAGGGCTTATTAATGTCGGCGTGGATGTTTGGGAATATAAACCCGTAAATATTAAAAAACTTAAGGAGTTGTTGGATGGGCATAGAAAAGGATGAGATTCGCAAGCTGAAACAACAACTCTCCGAAGCTAAAGAGCTAGTAAAAGAGTTACGTCATTTCCTAGTTCTAAGGTATCCAGAATATGAAGATAACTATAATAAAGTGATGGTGAAAGTAAAGGAACTATTGGATGAATAATAATCTACCTAACAGGCCTTGTACCAACAGTAATGAGTATGAATATAAATCAGAAGATATGGTTAGGGATGAAATAGTTGGCTTATCTATATTATATATAGAAAAAAACAACGGCAAAATGCCAGACAAAAAACAGATAAAAGAATGGATTAAACGATGCCTAGAGGCAACGAACAAGGAGAAGTAAAAATGAATGTAGACAAAGAATATCAATGCTTTTTAGAAGAGAGATTAAGAGATCAAGTAGATTATCATAAAATAGATCGTAATAAATTGGTTTTGCTGATGATGGAAATAGCTAAAACTTGTGCATCTTTTGGAATAGCACCAAAAGAATCAGAAGCGTATATAACTGCCTCAAATGACGTAATACAGGCGATTGAAAAATTTGTTGACAATAGATCAACAAAGAAATAAATTACTTTCGAGGTAGGTATGATTTATCTTTACACTGATGGTGCTTGTAGACCGAATCCCGGAAAGGGAGGAGCAGGAATAGTCCTTAGCTACAAGAAACATATTCTCAAAATAGCAATTAAATTAAAAAAGGAATGCACTAATAATATTGCTGAACTTTTTGCTATATTAGAAGGCCTTAAAGCGATAAAAGACAAAGACATGCCAGTGACAATATTCAGTGATAGTAAATATTGTATTTCTGTTTGCACTGGCGTATTTAAGGCAAGAAAGAATAAGCATCTAGTGGATGAAATTATTAAACTAATTAATCAGCATAAGTCTGTTAGATTTGTATGGATTAAGGCGCATTCTGGACATGAGCTTAATGATACTGCTGATGAGCTGGCCGGTAAAGCAATCACAATGACCGATAGTAGAAAAGAAATAAGAGAAATAAGACAAAGGACCAGAAATAACTTTCATTAACTTTTTTTCTGTTGTGTGTATAGGGAGGTTTGGTCCACCTCCCTATTTTTTAAAAAACAAATGGCGGTTAACAAATAATTAAATATCAATATGGGCAATTGGTTTTTATGGGGAGTTCGCCGCCGCTCCCCAATTTTTGGAGGAAATTATGGACACAAGTATCTTTATAGAGTTTATAGGAAGAAACCTAATATTACTGTATGGGATAATGTGGTTATCAGCAATATTCTTAATTCTAATTTTTTTCAGAGGAGCAAAATAAATGAGAGAAGCTTACGAAATTTGTGGTGGTAATACTTTTAAAATAAAAGAAGACCTTAAGGCACACAGATGCAAAGAGAATTCACAAAATAAAACGTGGACAACTCAACCGTTAACAAAGCACGATACCAGATATAAAATGCTTAAAAGTCTTACTTCTGCAGTAGGCGCTGAAATGTATCCAGTATCATCTAATAATATTCAGAAAATATTAAGAGGAGAGGAGTGATGTTTATGAAACTATGGAGAAGAATAAAAAAATGGTGGAACAAAAGGCCAATAGACAGGGAAATTTCCGACGATTATCATCAACCAGTTGGTCATCCAACAGCTTACAAGGTGTGGTATCCTAAAGCTGAGAAGATTAATGAAACTGAGGATATCTGGATGAAAACTCGATATGAATTTGAAGATGGTTATCCTGAAGGTTTGGTTGTCCATTGGCCGTCGGGGTGGATGCTTCCGAAGGGAGTTTTTTCTTCAGTATTCCCATTAATTAATCCGCTTAGGATTTTATATAATATGAGCGGTAAGGGTATATATGCTGGTAAGGAGTCTGAAAGAATTGCTAGAAAGTATGCCATTCAAACAGCTCAAGGTGCCGAAGACAGAGGACATTGTTATTTAGTCATGGACGTTTTTGGTAAAATTTATCAGAGTAGACCAATCAACAAAGGTGGATACCACGCAGGAAAATCCTACTGGAAAGGAATTGGTTACAACGTATCAAGAAAGCTCATAGGTATTGAAATAGAGAACCCCGGAAGCCTTAAAAAGAAAGGCGATAAATACTTAACATGGTTTGGTCAAGAAATTCCAGAAAGACTTGTTAGATTAGATGAAAAAGGAAGGCCGTATTGCATGTACACAGCAGATCAGGAATCTGCTTTAGAAACATTCTGTATATGGCTGTACAACAACTCTCCTAAAAAAAATAAAGAGAAGATACTAAAAATTAAAAACATCGTAGGACATGATGAAGTTGCTCCAAATAGGAAAGATGACCCAGGAGCCTCATTGTCAATGACTATGGAGAACTTTAGAAAAATGTTAACAGGTGAAGAATATGAAACCAGAAACGGTAAAAAGAATAATCGATTGCTTTAATTCAATCGATAAAAAGAGCACAGAAGAGGACGAAAAATATCTTAGGGTGAAGGCATACGATGAAGGTTCGGTTATTTTCACCTATAGATATTCAACTATATGCAATATTTTTATCAAGGAGGTTTTAGAGGATTGTATGATTCATGTTGATAAGCTAGAGCATGTCAAGGCACTCTATAAGGAGTTTAAGGGTTCTGATGTTCCGTTTAGTGAGTTTAAGAAGCTGACGACACCTTATACGAATCCCAAAAAGAACACGGATGAACAAATGCAACGTGCTTTCATGTCTAAAAAGAAAACCATCACATTTGACTTTAAGCTTTTAGAATCTCTCTATAAGAGTATGAAAGACAAGTCAACCATTATCAGAATAGATCTTACTGACAGAAATAATGAAATTCTGGTATCAAATGTTTCTGGCGACATCTCATTAATGGGTTTACATAATCCTTAGAAGATGTAGGGGGATATTTCGATGTATGTCGATGTCCCCCTCTTTTCTACTTTAATAATATTCCGCTCAACCAATTCAGCTATTAGAGCATTAGACTGCTCTTTATTTCCGAAATACTTATTATGTGATCTTGATAGCTTGTAGGTGGTAGTTCCGCTCTCTATGATGCCTGCTCTCATCATATATACGACATCTGAGAGGCCATATACACTGTCTCTAGGAAAGAGGTTCCTAATATGGGTAATCTGCCTGTCCATGATATACAGAGCGCTCCTGAACGATTCTAGGCTTATCTCCTTAACGAATACACCATCATTTTTGATGAACTCAATCAATGAGGCTATTTTGACTATTTTCCCGGTGAACTTGCCCCAGAATGCACCAATTGCGTCATTTCCTTCAGAAAAGCTCATATTATTTACTCTTGACTCGAATTCCATATATTCTTCATAAGCCAAGTAATGTGAACCAATAGGTGCATCAGATTTCTCTGCTTCATAGGCCTTGTAGAATATTTCATAAGCTTTGTAGTATTTATCATGGTCGAATTCAACATCAATTGCTTCAACTGCTTTATTACTTTCATTTGAGATGATAAATGGACGTTGCCAGAATCCATCATCGTTTTTGCCATTGTAAATATCAAGGACATGTTTTCTGAATATTGATGGTTGAATGGCCCCGTAGAGTGAGGCACAGGCAGTATCAATAAATACATCTCCAGAGTTTTTAGTCTGATAACTAGCTGAACCAAGTCCGTCCCAACTATCCATGATAATTTGACGTTGAGTTTCGTACCCTTTCTTACTGAACTGGCCAATCAATTCAGCAAGCTCATTATATGCGAACATAATTCCATCTTGATTTTGTTGCATAAGAATCAAAAGCTTTTCAGTAGTAGCTGACTTGACAACTAACTGCTTTCTTGGCTCAATTTCTATCGAATCTTTGAGAGCATCTATTTTCATTTGAGTTTCTAATATATATTCCTTATTGTCGTTACTATCTATAGCGATAACTGCTTCTTCTTTTAGTCGTTTTTCAAGCTCAGCTATTTGAGGTTCTACCACTTCTTGAAGTCTGACTATTTCTTTTTTCTTCTTTTCATAGTCATCATTTATTTTCTTTTGTAGCTTTCTCATTGGCTCGCTAAGAAGTCTCAATAATTGAGTTTTTCTAGTTCCTGACCTTGCTATATAGACTGACCATATATTATGTGCCTCTCTCCATTCTTTATTTTGTTTTTTCCATTGAATTATTCTCTTGTTCCCTATCACAGCACTTAGTTCAGTAAGCAGAAGAAAGAAGCAAGCTTCATAAGGAAGTGAATTCGATTCAGCAGCGTCCTTGACTAGCTCTCTCCATGCCGGAGGAACCACATTGAGATCAAACGGAGGAAGTATGCTATTATTACTGTCTGGAAGAATAGGATGAGCCCATCCCTCATTTACAACTGAAAGATCAATTATTGGCTCATTTTTTAGTGTAAGAGGAACTTCACATTGAGCTATCGGTTTTTTGGCATTATTGTTTTTCAGTTGATTAATATACCAATAGTAGCAGTTTATTTCTGGACTAGCTGTATATCTAACTTTAGTTTTGAACACCATATTGTCTATACCATTTCTTTCCAGATCTTCTTTGATGAGTATCTTTACTGCCTCTGTTGGATCTATTAATTGTCTCTGAAGTTGCGCTATTCTCTTCCTTGCATGATTATATCTCCCTTCAGTTTCTTCCTTATCTAGGTCGATACTACCCGGTCTTACACTGTGAACAATCTGAGAAGGTGTTTGTCCATCCAGTGTGAGCTTTATTGCCGTTAGGATATCTTCATCGAGAACTGGTAGATCATCAATTACTGGATACTCTCCATCATTGTAGTTAGAGAGCCAAGAATAGCTTAGCTTTTCTCCATTCTGATAACAGGTATGAATAGACGGAGGAACAGCTATCTGTGCTCCAGACACAAATATATCGACAGCATTTCCTATCTTAGTTTTGGTGATATTCAGAATAGGGTCATTGGGGAATTCTCTGAGCTTGAACAGATACTTACCGCCCCTTTTTGGATTTCCTATTATACTAGGAGAATTGGCAGGCATAATGGCCTTCAACCTTCTATTTAGTTCAGGGTCTTCCGTGTCGATATCAACACAACCTAAATTAGACGCTTCTCCACAACAGATTCCAACACCACTAACAGTACCAATTATATTCCATGAATCTATTTCTTCATCTGTTGGTAGTTCATCACAGTATTTACTCCAACCAGAAATTGCAGGAATCTTTCCGCTTTTGATGTCTTCATCCTTCACTAACCTAAGTGGAATGAATGAATACTTATATTTATTTACAATATCTTTTATATATTCTTTGAGTGAATCGTTTCTGCTGCCCATATTTTTATTCTCTCCAAAGGTTTGAGCTGATCTAAAATAGGTGATTTGTCATCTAATAGAATATAGATACCACCGGCCTCTTTTATAACCCTCTCCATTATTTTTTGTCCTGCTCTTTGCCTGTCCTTTCCAACTTTTATCTCTATTCCTACAAATATTCCGAAATATATTCCTGCCAAGTCTGGAAATCCTTCGTTGCCGTAGGTAATAACTATTAATTTCTTCAGTGCTTGAGTTATAGAGTTTGTCTTCTTGTACTCTTGAAGCGCTTCTTTCACTGAAAATTTTGCATAGGCTTGACCATTATCAAATACCCATAGCCTAATTCCAGAATATTCCTTTTGAGCAACTAGCATTACTTTGTTTTGTCTTTGTGTATGCTTACTCAACTGTCCTCTCCAATATTTCTACCAACGTAAATGGCCCATATTTTTCATATGCCTCTATTTGATCTTTTTCAGCTTCTGCAAAGCTAGTCCTAACTCTCCAAACAATTGGCTTTATCCCATCTGATACAATAACAATAAATACCTTCAGCTTCATTGCATACCCTTATTGATCAGTGCCATAGAATAATTTTTCATTGCTTCAATAAGTGTTGAGCCGTTACCTCTTGCTGTTTTATGTTGTTGTCCTGTCCAGTGAATCGATGATACCTCGAAAACAGTGCGATAATGCTTATCCTTACTATTATACTGTTTGAACATTTTCAAGTCCATCATCATTATATCGTCGTTGTTATTTGCCCAATTGAACATTCCAGTTATTTGATTAGACTCTTCTTGGCTGATTTCTTGCTTTATTATTTTTTTATCCATTTCAAAACTCCATATTTATATACTTACCTAACTCTTTGCATTTTTGTATTCCGTATTTTTCCTGCATTTTGTGCCATAACCATTTATCTTTGAATTGTATTTTTTTGTTTCTATGTGCAATATTTTTTAGCTTATGGTAATCACTTATAAACGAACTTTTTATGAGAGCACTCTTCTCTTCCTCACTCATCTGATACTCAATCAGATCTCCATCTTTTTCAGCGATTGATCTTTCTCTTTTAGGATTTACGTATCCACAATTGGGGCACGCTTTGAGAGATGGTTCGTAAACGAAATGACATTGTTTGCATCTTCTGATTCCAACTGATTCTTCGTCGGACTCCATTGCTCTCTTCTTTTTTGGTTTTCCAAGTTCTGCCTCTCTAATTCGATAAGCTGTTCCATGGCGTATTGTGTTTCCAGCATTGTCAATAATAATGCAATTTGCTTTTCCAACATGAGGAGCGGTCCTGAGTCCTCTTCCGATAGACTGAAGATGCCAGATAAGTGATTGAGTCGGTCTACATATTTGGATTGCTGCGACTTCGGGGACATCAAGGCCTGTAGAGAATATGTTAACGTTTGTGAGAACTTGTAAGTCTCCTCTAACAAGCCGACTAAGAAGTTGATCTCTGTCTCTAGAGTTGGTATTAGCATCTGCATGTTCTGTTCTAATTCCTGCTTCGTTGAATGCTTCACGTATAATCTTGCTATGTTCAACATTGACAGCAAATAAGATTGTAGGCCTTCCCTGAGCATAGAGTTTCCAATCTCTGACGAAATCTCCAATAATTTCTTTTCTAGAGCTGACCTCAAATAACTCTGATTCATTGAATACTCCTCTTGATATTGTCACATTACTGACATCTATAATGTTTGGTACAAATGTTCTCTCAGGAACTAAATAACCTCTATCTCTAAGCTCATGTGCCTCGATAGGTTTTACAATGGCACTCCAGAATGAGTTATCAGAAAAAGGTGTTGCCGTAAATCCAATTTTTGGCATACCGGGATATGAGTGGAAAAACTTAGCGTACTTTCTTGCCCTTGGTGTACAATCATGACACTCATCTATAATTATGCAGACCCTATTTTTATCAGCATGTGGATATAAAGATCTGGCATCTAATGTATCAATTGAGCATATCTGAACTTTTTCATTTGGTCTAAAACGATAGTGTCCTGCCATATGAACACCATGAGGAATTTTCCATTTATCCATATGCGCAGAGGCTTGCTTTATAAGCTCCCTTCTCTTTACTGAAAAAACCACATGAGCACCGCCATTTACAATGTCATCTATGATTGAAGAAAATATAACAGATTTGCCTCCACCAGTTTGCAACCAGAATAGATTTTCCAATATGCCAGAGCTGATATTGCGATAAAGCTGTTCCTTACCTTCTTGTTGGTAGTCCCTAAGTTCGGTCATACAAGATCTTTTATAGTCACTTGTTTGTCTGTAATTTTTTCAATCTTCAGAGCTATTTTGATGCTAGGCTTTCTTTTCCCATTACAGTAGTAAAATAGTGAAGTATGGTGAATTTTGAGCTTTTCAGCGATTTCTCGATAAGTTTTGCCATTTCTTTTCATCCAAGTCTTTAATTTCATGAAAAATTCCCTTTTGTTGACTTTTCCCTGTTGACAAGTATTATGAATGAGAATAGTCTCAGTGTCAACAAGGAGAGTAGGAAATGAACATTTATGAACAGTACCTAAAAGCAAAAGCTGAACTAGATACAGCTAAAAAGAATCTAGAAGAACTTCAAATCGCACTTTATAACAAATTCTCTGAAAAACTTAACTTCGATACTGGAACTTTTATGACGGAAGATAGCGGATTTAAGGTTAGCATTGTTAAAAAAGAAACCGTAACTGTCGATCAAGCATTAGCCTCCGTAGTCGGTGTTGGTTTCGATGCTAAATATTCTCTCAGTAAAAAGAAATACAAATTACTGTCAGATCAGGATAAGCATCGAGTTGATGAATGTCTTACGACTAAGCCAGCTAAGCCATCATTTAAAGTAGAGAAGTTGTAATGATTATCACCAAACCGAATCCTGTGCGAAAAGGTGCTCATAAATGCAACATCTGTGGAATGAGAACTGATAGAAAATGGAAGAATACTATAGTTTGTAAAAATTGTTATGAAAATGCCAAAGAAAAAAGAGGCGGCTCAACAGTTAGAAACTATTTAGCCATTAAGGGGAATATATGAAAATCCAACAAGCAACAGCAGAAGGTGATCATCACGTGTATGGATTAATACCGGGAAAGCCGGGTGTGGGAAAGACAACACAGGCAACGACCTTTCCAATTCAAGAGACACTTATAGTCTCAGTTGAAGATGGATTGCTATCTATTAAAGGATCTAATTATGCCTTTACCAACATTACTGGTTATGATGACTTGATTGACATATTAGCCAATATTAGAAAGACAGCTCCATGGTGTAAGTACCTCTACATTGATTCATTAACTGAGATATATGACGTACTTAAGCATGAAGTCAGAGGGAAATTTACAGCAAAACAAAATTATGCCAAGCATGAGGAAATTATTGATAAAATGCTTCATTCAATTCGTCTTGCTAGACAATTACCGATAAATGTCTTTTTCACTTGTCACACCAAGGAAGATAAGGATGGTTTATCAATCGTTCAGAACCTAAACTTTGATGGAAAACTTCCTGAGATGGTTCTTAAGCAATTTGACCTATCTTTTCATTTAGATGTTGTTGACAATTCAAATGGACAAAAGGTAAGAGCATTTGTTACAAATCCTCTAATTAGTAAAATAGCTAAGGGAAGATTAAGTCCTTGGATGAATGTCACACTAGAAGATTACGAAGAACCTAATCTATATAAACTTACCCAAAAATTATTGGGCAAACAATAGGAGAAATATATGGATAAATTTCCAACAAGTCCTGGATGTCCTGACTCAAATAAGACATCTAATTTGTCATTTGGTGAAGCACTTAAGCATCTTCAGCAGGGATCTGGGTATAAGGTGACAAGAAAAGGATGGAATGGTAAAGGAATGTGGATATCTATTCAATTTCCAGATGAAAATTCTAAAATGAGAAGGCCATATATATACATGTATCCGGCTGATGGAGAATTAGTGCCATGGGTAGCGTCTCAGTCAGACATATTGGCAGAAGATTGGATGATTTTTATTTAAAAAGCGTAGAGTTGCGCATAAACATAAGGAGAAATGAAATGCAATTAAATTTAGATCTAAGTGGTGTTAATACACTGTCTTCAAAAGTAGTAGTTCCAACAGGAAATTATTCAGTTGAAATTGAAAGAGCTGAAGTAAAAGAAACAAAGTCAAAGGGTGGATATTATATCGAACTAGGGTATAAAATTCTGTCTGGAGATCACGCTGGACTTGTACTGACTGATAGACTTAATATTGTTAATAGCAATGAAGATGCTCAAAGAATTGGGTTATCAACATTAAAAACAGTAGCAACTGTTGGTAAGCACAGAAATCCAAACCTCATATCTGACACCAATGAGCTACTTGGACTTAAATTCAATATCTATATTGAAGAAGTTGATTCTACATTTACTACAGTAGATGGTAAAGAAATCGATACAACTGAAAACAAGTTCAAATCGTACTATGAATATGAGGAAGTTAAACAGCAAGTTTCAACACCTCAACCGAAGCTTGAGATGGCCCCAGCACCTCAACCTACGGTAACGCCAGCACCTACACCACAAGTACAACAACCTAGCTTGTCCCAAGGTGAAGCGCCTGCTCCTTTACCTACTCAGGCAGCAGCGCAGTTTCCTTGGATGAAATAAGCTAGTCCGTGTTCGGGGAATTCTAGGGAGCTGTCTGTGTGGATGGCTCCCTATTTTTTAAATTAATAGAGGGGACTTAAATATGACTGAAATAAAATTAGGAATAGCTAAACTTATAGATGATGCCATTGTTAAGCAGGTGCAAGAAAAAGGAAGTCGTGACTATATGGGAGCTTCTGGACTTGGTACTGAATGTTCTAGAGAGCTGTGGTACTCATACCACCAGCCTAAGCCGATACTTGACCCTAGAGTTAATAGGATATTCAGAGTGGGAGATCTTTATGAAGATTATGTCATCAAGCTCTTGAGAGATGCTGGTATGACTATTTATACTGAAATGGAGAATGGTGAACAGTTTGGATTCGTTGATGGCAAAATAGCTGGTCATATTGACGGTGTAATTACGGGACTTCCAGAGTCTACTAAGCCCCACCTTCTTGAGATTAAATCAGCAAATGCAAAAAGATTCAAGGCGTTCACTGAAAAAGGTTTCAAGTCAGACAAAAAGTACTGGACTCAGATTCATGTTTATATGCTGAAAATGGGTCTTGGAGATTGCCTAGTGGTAGTCATCAATAAGGATAACTGCGAGTTGTATTTCGAGAGAGTAAAATTAGACAAGAAGTTTGCTGAAAGACAATTATTGCGTGGTCATGAGATATCTAACATGGTAAACGACATACCTGTTAGGCCATACAGCAAACCGACTTTTTATAAATGCAAATTTTGCAACTATCATAGTGAATGTTGGAACAACATCGAGGAGTGAAGAATGAAATTTTTAAACAACAAAGAGTGGAATGAATTTAAGGTTCTCAGAGAGAAAAGGGAATCTCTACATGAAGAAATGAAAAAATTCGAGATTGAGAAAAAGACTGTTCAGATGGATATTGAAAATAAGCTTAAACAGCTTAAGATAGATAGAGGAAGAATGGAGCAGGAATTCGAGCTTAAGGAGAAAAAAATTGTAGCAGCTTATGAAGATAAACTATCTAAAGAGCTTATGAAAATTGAGACAAAGCACCAAAGAGAACTTACCAGAGTCAAGGAAGATTCAAATGACAAGATCTCTAAAGAGATCGAAAGAATGCTTAAGAAAAACTACGACAAACTATCTGAAGCAACCATGAAGCTACACGAGGAAGGAAATGCCCAAACAAAAGCAGTCACTGAATTATCAAAAGAGGTGATCAAGGCTGTTGGTCTTTCAAACAGCACAATGCAAACCCAGCACTTAAAGTTAGAGCATATAAACGATGGAAAACATAAGTAGATGCGAATGGTGTAATGCTATAAATCACTTCAGATGGGACGGAAGACATCTCATCTGTAGTGATTGTGGTGGTGTTCACGCTAGAGAAATCTTAAATCCTTCTGAAATAGCGGAAATTGAAAAAGAGAAGAAAAAAGAGTTAGAGAAAAAATTAAAAAAAGAAGAAAAACTAAGAAGAGAGCGATATGCTCTTGATGGGTATTATGAAAGAATGCCGATAATTGAGGATTGGTGCGCTGATTATGACTTCTTTGCTTGATCATTATGAATACCATATGAGAACTGTTGAGCAGTTCATAGATGAGTTCTGGTGGGGTGATGAAGTACTTAAAAATCTTGAAGGATTTAGATCTCCAACGGCTAATATTGAAAATGTACCAATAGCAACAATTTTTGGAATGGACGTAGAAATAAATGATAGTTTACCGGATGATACCGGATATATAATAGATAAATCGTTAATGTTTAGAGGAGTAAGTGATTATGAAAAACCAATCTTCATGCCAATCATTATTTGAAATCAAAATCAAGAGAAATGAACTCCTTGGTGTTCATAGCTGCATAATGATAGTGCTGAATAATGAGATACCAGCTCCTCAAGATGCAGCTCTGCTATTAGAGGCCATGAGCGACCTAGCAAATCAGGATAAGGATACTAAAAAAGAGTTCACTATCAAAATAAAAGAAAAGCAGCTTAAACCATTATGGCATTGCTGCAATATAGTTCTTCAAAATGAATTGCAAAAAGGACATATGCACGCAACTGATATTATTCAGATTCAAACTAAACTGGCTGAAGCAATTGATGCTCAGACAATGATGGGAGTTAGACCTCTTGAACTGGTTAAGTAGCTTTGGAGAGTGGAAATGCCCAATATGCACTAAAAAGAGATTTGGTTTTCAAACAACTTGTAGATGCGGATACAATAGGGAGAAGTATATGGAACCAAGAATTGAAATGATTAAGCCACAATTTAATATTGAAGAAGAGCTTAAAAGAATTCATTTAATAATAACAAAAATTATGAGTATGAATAAAAATCCAAGTAGTGACAAGGAGCTTGATTACTGGAAAGCTCAAAGAGAGATGATAGTTAATCCAGTTTCTTCTGCTGCAAAATGGATTGTTCCAAAAGAATGAATTACTTATCAATAGACACCGAATACACGTCGTTTTTCTCACCAACAAAAAACAAGTCGGGAGAGCTGCTTCAAATAGCAATTGTTCCAATAATTAACGGAGTCAAGGAAGAACCATTCAATGAGTTCATCAGGCCATTAACAAAGATATGGAATGTGGGTGCTGAAAAAGTTCACAAAATTCCAAGAAAGAGAGCGCTAACATTTCAGCATCCTGTAGAAGCAGCTCAGAAATTAAGAAGCTTTCTTGATAAGTATGACACAGTGTTTACAGTAATCGGACACAATCCTAAAGGCGATAAGAACTACCTAGAGCGCTTCGTTAGGGATTATGGACTAATTAATGAATGGCACCGGAAAGTACGCCCAGAATGGAAATGTACCGCTGAAATGGCATCTAAAAAGAAGTCCTTGATTCCTGTGAAGAATTACAAGCTAGAAACCTTATGTAAGTACTTCAGAATTGAAACAACATCTCATGATGCACTACATGATGCAATAGCAACAGCTACTATTTATGAAATGATGAATGCCATGATAGCTGCCAATGCCACAAGGGTTAACGAAGTTGGAGAGCTTTCTGAAATCAATAAAAGAAAAAAATATCTAGATCTTAAATATGTAATGTTCAACGGAGATGGGTGTATATTTATAACTGAATATGGAACCAGTAATAAAGAGGCCCTTAGAATTATTCTTGAAGAGATTTGGAATGTCTACGGCGAAGCTTAGCTAATTCTTTAAGCTTTGAATCGATATCATCTTTTAGTGCCCCATATCCTTCTGGACTTGTTATTTGCCAACCAGAGGGAATAGAAGAACACTCATATTCATGCTTATCATCACGCTGATAACATACATCAGGCACTTTAAATCCATCAGGGATTGTGCAAGTCATACCTGGAGCATTAAGTTTTGAGCAGCTAGGGATTTCTACTAGCTTAATAGTTTGAGTACCATTACAGCCCAACAGAATCAATAGCACGAAGCTTACGATGCAATTCACGCAGTTTCTCATCATCCTTTTCCTTTTCTATTTGTTCTAGAAGTCTGTCTCTTCTTGCCTTCTTGTTGGCATAATGCTTGTCGATTTTGCTATCATTCCACTTATCAACCCATCCGTCGATAATTTTAAAAATTGAGGCGATCGATTTGATCGCCCCAACAATTGATAGCAGGTTTGCCCACATTATACAGCTTCCTTAGCGGATTTAATTGCCTTGGCAATTTCAAATCCCTTAGCAACTAGTTGAGCAGCTTCCATTTCATCAACGTCTTTAAGTTGCTTCATGGCAACGTCTAGATCTTTAAATCCCTCTATAATGGAATCAGCGTCCTTTGCTAGGGCAACTACTTCCATAAGATCTCCAGTATTGATCTTTCCGTCTGCTCCGATTTTAATTCCAGCTACAGCCAATTTTTTAACTGCGTCTAGTAGTTCTAGGACTTGTTCAATCCCCATTTCTTGTTTTACTTCACCTTCCATAAAAAATCTCCTTATGTGTTAGGTCCATAGTATAATATAAGTTCCTCTATTATGAGTGGTTATAACATCATTAATAGTAGCTGGCATTGCCACGATTGCAGCCAATCGTACTTGTAAAGCTTCAGGTGTGCCAGTAAAGATTTCAATTGTCATGGAATATCCCCGTTTTATTGAGTTCGTTAATTATTATTGCTTTTTCTATCTTTGACAAATCTTCTCTCATCATTGTGTCTTTTCTTGCCTTTTCCCTCATAGCAGGGTCAATTATTTTACCGTCTACTCTATTATATTGATCTCTTTCAAACAGTTGAGGAAACCCATTGACTAGACCGGGAAGAATATCTGGAAGGACTTCAGGATTGTTTTCAAGCACTTCTCTAACGTGGTCAAACATCTCTGGAGCTTGCTGAGCTGCCTTAGCTAGAACAAAATCCTTGCCCTCTAGAATGCGATCAGTGTCTCTAGGTAGGGGAGTTCTAACGATAGATTCAGGAATTGATTGTGGTTCACGACCATAATCCTCTTCAGCACCTTTGATAATCTGAAGTGGTGTCATTCTGGCTGGCCTTTTTATTCCTTCTGGAATTGAATCAATAATTTCAGCACCTCTTGCTCTAGACAAAAGACCCTTTTCTCCACCACCAAGAATTTCCATACCTCTTTGTACTTTATATCCAATTTGCCCAAAAGCAGGTATATTTGATCTGTTCATACCAGCCTTCTCTGCAGAAACCTTTTTTGATAATGTTGTCTTGACGTTGAATAAGTTGTGCATTATCTCATTTGCATGAGCTATGTCAGCACCCTCTTCACCCATTTGTTCAGTTATAAAGTTTTTAAGCCTATTGGCTATAATTTTTTTCATATTAAGATCTACTAAATCTGGATCTTGTTTTTTATATCCTTCAGCTATACTTGCCATTAGATTTTGCTTTATTCTTTGAATATCAGATAGTGTACTTCCTTCACCAATTTCCTCTAGAAATTTGTTCATAGTTTTCTCTGCAGCAGCATTAGCTTCCTTTTGGCCATACACCTTAGAGAGATAATTATTGACATCATCCAGTAGAGATTCATCTCCTATAAAATCTTCCCAAGAATAAACTCCTTCAGATGGAACTCCTTCAATTACGAAATCTGGAGATTTTTTTGATATCTTTGACTGAATATACTCTCCTAGTTTATTTATAGCATCTTTTGCTCTTTTAAGTGCTTCCTGTCTGCTAGGGAAGCCTCCTTTTTTAGTAGGAACAAATGACATTTTTTCTGGAGAAAACTCTGCAGACTTGTTTTTAAAGAATCCTGTTTTATCAAGAAACTCTGCAGATTTCTCAGGATCTCCAAGAAGGCCAACTCTTTCAAATTCTTTAGGAGTTGCACCAGTGTATCTTGCCCTTAAGATATTAGGATCTTTAAACATGCTACCAACAGCTTTTGTTATTGCTTCAGATGTTCCTCCAAGCGCACCACCTATTGCAGACATAGATGGAACGTCTTCAACCTCTTTTGCTTCTCCAGCACCAATTGCGGCTCCAGTTGCAGCTCGTCTCATAATGCCACTTCCACCATATGGAGCAGAGCCAAGTATTTCAGCAACAAAAGAAGTTACTGGACTTTGCTCTCTTGCCTCTGATGTTTTTCCTCTAACAGCGTCTCTGACCTCTTTATATATTTCTGAATATGGTCTTTTATCGCCACTTGCTTTTTGCCATGCTGCTGAAAGACCCCCCGCAATTTCATCAGCAAAACTTAGCGTAGCACCTTGAGCTGCTGATATCCCTAAATGTTCTAGCTTTGGTGGAGTAAAAAACTCCTTGGCATTTTCAAGTATTTGTTCACGAGTTTCTGCACCACGTTCAACATTGGCTTGTCTTTTTTCTTCTACCAGCTTAGCTTCTTCTTTCCATTTAGGAAGCTCTGGAGATTCTGATGGTTCTACTTTTTTAGCTCTAGTTTTCCAGTTCATTCAACCACCTTGAATCCATCTTTCTGAGCATCTTTAAGGTCTTTAGGATTTATATCATACGTTTCTTTTCCATTCGATACTCTAACTGTTCCACCTTTTGGAAAACTTATCCCTTGAGATTCTTTAAGCCCAAATCTGCTTGTTGCATAATCTGAAGGAATTCCAGCAGCTTTTAATTGACGGACTCGCCTATCTCTTTGCTTTAATATATGTGAAGATGTTGCTCTTTTTGCGTTAGCTATTAGCTCTTTAGCCTCTTTTACAATATAACTTGGAAGCCTTCCAGTCTTCTCTCTCTTAAGCTTATCCATAAAGCTTCTTATATACCCTAATTGATTAATATAAAAAGTTCTATCGTAATCTGATAATCTTGTTTCAACATCTTTTACTAGTTGCATAACACCAAGTTTTTCAGCAAATTGACCACCATTTGCCAACGACCTTTCTGCTTTATCTAAAGATGTTATAGCTTCATCATGTTTTTTTACAACAGAATTAAAATCTTTAACTGTTTTCTGAGTTAAATCTTCTTTTGTTTTTGTCCATCCCTGTGGATATTCTTTTGGGATTTCCATTGGTTTAGCAACCACTTTTTTAGTTTTTTTGCTAACCATGACCTTCTCACCACTAATTGGATCTTCAACAACCTGAATATCTTTACCTAAATCAGTGTATTCCTTTTTTCTTACTTTTGACTTGCCTTCGGCAATACTAATCTCTTCAGTTTCTGGCCTTCTTAGGTGAGGAGCAAGACTTCCTAGAGCTTGCTCATGTGTTCCGTACTTAATATCGCCAGTTTTAGGATCTCTTATTTTATAAAGCTTATTGTCAGATGTTGTTTTTTTCTTCATCAGATATGTCATTAAATCTGAATCTTCTTTTAACTGTCTTCTATCCTCATCCAGAAGTGCTTGGCCTGCAATATCAGCAGCGTCTCCCATGTTTCCAGATAACAATCCGACAAGAAGAGGTGTAGCTCCAGACATAATAAATCTTTTATTCCTATCTTCCTGACTAGTTGGCTTTAAATAGTCGAATAATTGTTTTTCTTCTGTTGTATCTTCCATATCACTTCATTTTTAATAGTTTTTTATAAAGTTCGCGCTCTCTTTTTAGTCTTTCTTTTTCAAGACCCTCTTTCATTACTTCTCTAGTTTCGCTTCTAGCATCAATGATATTAGGTTCTGAAATGCCTTTAGATTTTCTTATAATAGTTTTTCCCATTTTCTTGCCAGGAATTTTTGCAAGACTAAGTTTTTTTTCTTTTCCAATAGATACTGATCCACCTAATTCAGATTCTTCAGCCATTGGTTCTACAGATTCTTTTTTTCTTTTTTTAAGCCTCAGCTTTGGGGATTTGTATTCCATATAAACACCTTCCTATAATTCCACAAACTTTTTCACCAAAATAACCAATAACAGATCCTAGAATATTTTTTTCTCCTGCCATGTTTCTTGCCCATGCTATTCCGGGAACTGATATTATCTTTGTAACTAGTTTAGATTTTCTCATCATCCTAACAACTGGAGAAGCCAAAAAGATATAACCAGTATAAATATGAGGATTATCTCTTCTGATACATTTTCCATACTCACGATCCTTTAAATATATCTCATATGGCATATAACCTTGAATATATAGTTCAGTACAGATAACGGTTCCAAGTAGTCCACCTCCAGACGACGGAGTTGGAACATATTCACCAGACTTCTCAAGGCCAGCAAATCCAAGTTCAAGACCTGTTTGCCCTTTAAGAATATTTCCTATTAATTTTTGATATTCATTAAGTGACTGAGAAGCTTTCTTATACTCTTGGTTAGCAATATCAGATTCAGCATTTCTGCTTATCTGAGCTATCTCTTCTGGAGATGCACCAGAAGCCTTTGCCATTCTTATCTGTCTATTCCTAGACTCTCTCATTCTTGTAGATGCTGGATCTAATCCCTCTAGTCTTTCTCGCCTTCTCTTTACAATATCCTGAACATTTGAACCAGTCTCATCGATAGATTGACCGTAAACCCTTTCACCTCTTTCTAAGCCGACCCTCTGGCCAGATGCAATTGATGGATCTGATGACAAAAGCAATTGGTTAACCCAATCTGATTGGCCAACAGTTGGTGTATAATAATTTGGCTGTTTAGCTTTTTCGTCCTGTGATTTTGCAATGTCTATACTTGCATTACCCATTCCAGAACCGATATCGTAACCTGCGCCGCCTGCCATAACTAACTCCTAAGCAAAATAACTGAAATTAATGCGTCCGTAGCTCCAGTATTCTTTAATGATATTTTTGTTTCTGTCCAGTCAGTATCGCCGTCTATTATAGCTCCACCGTTAACCTGTTTCAAAATTATCCTATATTTTGGGGTGACTTTCAAGCTATGTGCAATTTCAATCGAAATGGTTGCTGGAATATAGATGTTTTCAATTATTTGACCTTGCATATTCTCAAGTCCGACTGACCGCATAAAAACATTTATCTGATTAACCAGCTTGTCAAAATTCTCCTGATTCATTGTATTTGGTATATTAGCTATTTTCACGATTCACCCTTGACAGCTCTTTGGTTTTGAGCATATTCAATTTCATAGGCGCTGACAAGCATACCCTCGTTATTCACATTATTTGCAAATTCAAATCTCATAGAATAGCAATTTGATAAGTTAAGTGGCTTATCTTCAAATATTACAGAAGATGAAAAACTAATTGATGAATCAGTATCATCAGTTGTCCCATAATCTTTTTGAGTTTTAAGATTACAAACCCAAGATAAACTTCCAATAGACATAACAACAGCTCTTATAAATTTCTTAAGAAGTGATGGCATACCAAAGTGGTAATAACCAGTTCTATAAAATGCATTAATAGCACTTCCATTGTCACTATAGCTTGAGCTTGCTGTATATAGAGAAGTCCCATTTGAATGGTATATTACATTATTAGAAATACAAAACCCACCATCAGCATCATAACCTTTAAATAGAAACCACTCTTTATAGTAGTAGTCATAAACAAGAACAATATCATCAGCAGTAAGGGTGGCTGGTATGTAAAACATTATCAGCTCATTCTTAGTGTCTCTAATTGCTCTACATCTAGTTAAGTCAAGTCCAGTTGTATCATTTGTAAATATTGGCTCTATTAAATCACTTATCTCTATTGGCTTTCTTCCACCGCCTACATAGTAGACTCCTTTTTCTGATTGAAAGAAGCATCCATTTTCAGCTTCTACAATTGATCTATGAGAAGTGCAACCAATTCCACCAGATAAGGCACTGGTTAATCTGAATGCTCTGTCTATTAATATTCCATGAATATAATAAATCTGAAATTCTTTAAGAATAATAAGTTCATTATCACTAGCAAAAAGTCCAGATATCTCTCCTTCTGATGTTTTTCCTATCTGCTGCCTATTAAATGGAGGAAATGTTTCAACTGAAGATCCAACGCCAGTATCAGACCAAGCTATTTGACTTTTTGTATAGTCAGTTAAGTCTGTGGATGATTGCTGTTCATTTATTTTATTCCCAAGAACCATAGTGCGTCCATATATTTTTACATATTTACACTTTGGTGGAAGTCCTTTTATAAGTGTTGAATCATAAATATCTTCCATTGGAACTGCTGTTGCACCAGTAGATGTTACCACCTGAGTTGCTATACTTCCATTTAGATGAGAAACTGTAGCGTCTTGATAATATCCCCAAGTAGCATAATCAGAAATGAATATTGCACAGTGTACACGCCGCTCTAATTGTTCAGCAGCTCCATATGAAAATGATCCTGCTCCAACAGATCCGGCAGTAAATACAACAGTTGTTGCCGTAACAGAATCAACCTCAAGCATTTTAAATCTATTATCAGTTGAATCTAAGCCTCTTATAAAATCACCAGCTACATAATTATGTCCAGCATTTACATTAGCCGTTAGATTGCCAGCATTAATTGTTTGAGCACCACTAGATATTGCACCCTTTGCATAATATTCGGTTCCATTAAACGTATTTACTGTGAATGATGCTCCAGCAGCTAGTGAATCAAACTGAAGATAGTCTCCCCAATGAATTGCACCTTGTGCATCTATGAAGTAATAGGCAAGTCTATAATATTTTGCACCTGCTCCAGTTGCTGTTGTTGCATAAACTTGAGGAATTCCTGCCCTATAGATAGCATATCCATCGTATTTAAAAAGATCAGTGTTTCCAGCTATATCTGTAAAATAAAGTGAATTGTTGTACTGATCAAAATCAACTCCACCCCAACCACCTGCAGGAGCAGAGCCTGCTAAATTTATAGACTGAAAAGATCCAGCAGAGAGTTTATAGAGCCCTGTTGATCTGACACCAATAAGTTCAGATGTTGTCTTATATTCCATTATATCAAGTAATGAAAATCCAGGTGTTGTAGTAAGAGTGAATCCATATCTTTTAATAAGTTCTCTTCTGTTATTGAGAAGAACGTTCTGAAGATCAGATGCGTATTCAGGATTTCTGACTATATCAGAATCTCTCTTATTTAATCCCTTAAAATTGGTTACTGTAAGTAAAGTCATATTAATTATTGATGTAAGTACTATCAGTAATTGGAGGGTACTGAACATCATTATCCTTATCTGAAAAAAGTTGTATTACTAGATCTTTTTCTTCTTGTGTAAATACTTGAGAATTTGGAAGATCAATTGAAGAATTTATTGCATCTATCTTCCTTTCAACAAATGCAGTAAGCAATGGCTCTGTTTCTTCTGGCAATTCTGAATGTGATGTTGCGTATTTACCTAATACAACATAGTCGTTTATTGCTATGCCTGTAAGAGCTGTATCTGTTGTTATAACACCTGCAGCGTATGCATTAAGGTTTATTCCACTTTGTTTTATTACACCATCAGAATCAACAACTGTAACATGATCAGCATAATTTTCTATTGTTTCAGTTGAAAATCCAGCAGCAAGAGTTATACTTGCTCCAGAAACAAATGCCTGTATTTTACCAATTCTAATCGAAAGATCTGCGACCTTTTGTATATAAGTTAACAATATGCCATTAGTTACAGATTCTCTTGGTATTGGAGATATAAGAACGGCTTTATTTTTTATTATATATCCTAATTGAGATCTCCTCTCTTTATTACTTATTTTTGATAACTGAGTATATTTATAGCTTGTGTTGCTTGAAATATTATTTGGAGCTATTCCAACTCCACTTATACTACTAACTGAGTAAATGTCTGTTGGAAGAGAGTACGACTCCTGATCAGCAACCATGTTCATATAATAATCAACTTCAAAAATAGAAGAATCAACATCTGACATAAAAATTATGGCCTGTATTTGTTTTTGAGCATCATTAAAAAGTTTATGTAATCGTATATCAGAAAATCGATTGCTATCAACCTGATTGGAATTAAACCTTATATCGTTTATTAAATGTTCAAGTCGTCTCATCAGAGTCCCATTCCTTTTGATATTTCAACAAGTTTATTGATAGCACTTTGTTGTCTTTGTATCCTATCAAGCCTCATTTTTGCTCTAAGTTCATTTTCTCTTTCTTTTCTTTTTGCTGCAGCTCCAATTACTTTTAATCCTAGACCAGCACCTATTGCATATGGAGCATATGGACCAGATGACATAACACCATATGTAGCTAATGAAGAACCAACATCTCCACCGCTAAGAGCTTGACTTGCAGCCAATCCTTGAGCACGATTTTCAGATGGTGATGAAACCTCTGTTTTTCCAACCTCTGGTGCTATAGAGACATCATCTTCAGCAGTATCCAGCCCACCAGAATCTATTAAGTAGTTTTTTCTTCTTCTTTTTTCGTCTTCAGTCATAAAAACTCCTATTTCTTAATTATAACACAGATATCCTGAAGAATGGAATTGACAAGACTGGAGCAATCTGCCGCCTTTAGTCTTGCCATGGCAGCCACTATAGAAGCCTTTTTTGAGGCACTTGCAGCAATATCTGAATCAACCTCTATCTGCTTCGACTCTAGGCAGGTTAATTTAATTGTATCTTTATTGTCATGAATTTTATTAAGCAAGACCGCAGGGTTAGGATCTAAATATCCACATTTTTCCATCTTTTTCCTTATCTTATCATCTCTCTGTGCGTCCACTCTGATTTTCCAATTTATCGCATCTACCATCTCTGATTTCCAAACAACAAGCTCAGCTTGGAATTCTCCAAGTGTTGGCTTTGGACTCATTAGAAGCCTGTCGTATAAAGATTTTGGGAAATTTGAATCATATGCTTCGAAAGCGAATGTGTAAGCTTCGCCTGTATACTCGCCTTCAGAAACTGCAACATAAATTGGATACATTCTGCTAATTAAGTTATGGATTCTATCTTCAACTGTACATGAGTTTATTGACTCAATTGATGATGTGCCACAATTAGTAGCAGCGCTTACCCTAAAACAAACAATAGACAAAAATAATAGTAAAATTATATTTTTCACTTTATCTCCCTTATGGTTATACGAGAATGCCATTCATTCCCCGTTGCAACTGCTGACTTTGTTCTAAATTCAAAAGTTGTAGCTGCTGTAGTCGTAATATTTCCGCATACCATATTAAATGCTTCACTTCCAGATTGACTTGTAACTACATCTTGAAACTCTTCATAGTTAGCAGCTCCAGTTATATTATATACCAAGAAGTCAACAAGTCCAGTGCCACCATCTGCACCGACCGATGTGCAGAATTCATACTTAGATCCAGTACTTACGCCCTTAAGTGTTAACTGGTTACTTGAAATTGATGCAAATCCTGTGTCTCCGCTAAGAGTGCTGAGAGTAATTGTCTTATAGGCTGCTGTGGCTGCAACGCTGGTAATATGGTTGGTAGCATTTACATCTATATGTGCCACTTTCTCAACAGGAATGGCCGCTAAGAATGTGGCATCACTTCTCCATGATGCTATAGGAACCTTAATTCTATAGTTAATTTCGTCAGTATTTGCCCAAGTAATTGGAGAAGCCTGAGTAACATCAGTATCATTAATTGTAAAAATCATTGTTGTACTGGTAGCATATCTAATTTTACCAGCATTAGTGACTCTTACGCCTCCATCTATATAATCAAACCATCCACCAATTGTATTATCAGTATTGGTATCAAAATAGCTTGTATCAATTGTTTCTGGTAATGTAATTGTAAGTGTTGCTGAATCTGGTGCTCCAGAAAGCGTTATATTGCCCTCTATGTAAAGATACTTTCCAACTCTCCATTGATTTGCCGTATGGGTTGTATTTGTTGTCCAGTTTAGAGTAGCAGAAGAAGCTTCTGGATCTGTCATATTTGATCTAGCAGGAGTTATTACATGATCTTCAATACCAACTGCAACTATATGGAGATCAATATCTGCACCACCAAGAACAGATCTGCCACCCTGAAAGCCTACTGTTATGTAATCACCAGCGCTTAATTCAAATGATCCACTTATACCATTTGTTTCATTGGCACCAGTTGTTCTAGAACTCCAGTGAATAACCGTTCCATTTTTAAGAATTGCTAAATTTCCATCAGAAGATCCTGTAGCAGCATTTAAAGTTACATGAACCCTAATGTCTTTATTGGCAGTAAATTTTGTCCTAGTGTTACCAGAATCGTCAGTTGCTGAAATTAAATTTGATCCAGTATTAGTTAAGTTAGATAGATTGAACTCAATCTCATCGGTTCCATTTGTTAAATCAGACCCTAATTGGTCATATCTAAGAAATTGCTCAACCTGAAGATTCTTATATGGATATGGAGATTTAGATGTAAAATCACAGTTATCTATAAACACATCATCAGTAATATTTCCATCTGTCTTAATGGTTACACCTACTGTTCCAGATGTTTGTCCGGGTACAGATGCAACAAGAGGCAGCCATCTATCGCTTCCATCATAGTAATCAGAGCACTCGTATTCTGTACCACCAATGTCAGTACATAGTCTTATTGTTGTATCTGAAGATTTTACTTGGCATGAAAACCAAAGCTCCTGACCATAGAATTGATTTTTTGTAATATCTTGATTTATAGATAATGTCTGAGCAGTTAATGTAACCTTTAAAGATGCTGAGCCTTCAAAAACAGTAGTTGTCTCTCTAGATAAAGATCCAGCTCCAGATGTCCAGTTTTCTCCAGCAGTATTCTTTTCAAAATCCCAATTAAGTAAATAGTCTCTTTCAAATTTCTTATCAACAGGAAGTTCATCTCCAGAATCGTCAATAGAATAAAGAATATTATCAGACTTAAAATATAAAGCATGTTCATTGGCTGATGGCGTAGATGGCGTAGACTCTTCTTGCAGGCCAAGCACGACATCAAGTTCAAAAGATCCTGTTCCAAGAGGATTCATTACGGCATTTCCACTTGAATCTATCTGAAATCTACTATTAGATCCACCAGTATGGAAATCAAGTCCATACCCTGATTCTGCTCTTAGAGTAAAATCCGTACCCTCTGTTGGACTTGTAACAAGTCTACCAACATCGGTAGAATTGACTTTAAACTGAATGCTTGATTCATTAGAAGCCCCACCCTCAATTTTCATAAGAGCATCGCCAGTTTCTTTAAAATGCCAATCAACGTCAGGGGCATTTGATCCAAATCCCATGTTGCCAGTGCTTCCATCTAGTCTCATAAATTCAGTGGTATAAATTTGAAAGTATATGTCATTAGTGGTTTCATATTGAAGAATTCCAAAATCTCCTGAACTAGTTAATCTAAGTTCAGAACCATCGGAAGCTGTTTCTCCAGTTACTGTATTTGTAAGCTTAAGGTATTGATCTCCAGTTCCGCTTATATGAAGATCCCTAGCTGGTGTAGCAATTCCTATACCAAGCTCTCCAGTTATTGACACATCTGCACTTGTTGGAGCTATAACAACATCTCCTGCAGTTGATGATATTGTATTTCCATTAAGATTCAAGTTATCAACAGTAAGTCCAGCAAAAGATGGAGATGAAGTTGTTAATACTGATTGATCTTGTCCGTTAAGAAAACCAAACTCAGTTGCATCTAGATGGTAATATTCTGAAGCTGCTCCTCCCTGAAGGTTAGATAGTAAATTATGGTCTGTAATAGCTCCTACAAAATTAGTATCAAACGCAGAAGATACTCCATAAAAAGTAGCACTATTTTTCTGAATGATAATCTTACCAACAAGAAAAGCATGAGCAAGCATAAGATCTGGAAGACCATCTGGTTGAGCATCAAGAGCTGCTGGAAGAAGATAATCTCCTTGGCCATAAACCACCATCACATCGCCATCAGTCTCTAAATAAACCCAATGAACTCCATATCTATTATTAGTAAGAGTTTGAAGTCCTGTAGTCGTATCATTATATTGGGTGTTATCAATTTGAGTCTGACCAGTTACTTGAGTCCATGTACCAGCAGTAACGTACCAATACGAGAAAGTTCCAGCTCCAGAGGAATCAAAAGCTGCTGTTGTGAACTCATCAACTCCATGCCAAAAAGTACCAGCGGAAATGGCAATATTTCTTGTTCCAGTTTCGGTTAAATCTGCTCCAGAGTCGTGTGCATATGGATCAGTACCAAAAAACCTTCTGTTTAAAAGGCTTGGTAAATTATAGTTATGAATATGTTCTTTATCATTCATATGGGCTTTAGTCCCATCTCTATAGACCTTTCCTAGTAAAACATTTGTATTGTAATCAGTCCTCTCTGTTGTTGTTGCAACAACCTGTGGAGATCCAGCATTATATTCAACATAGATCCAGTTTAGATTAGCATCTGTCAAAGCAAGAGAAGAAGTTGCACCAACAGAGAAAGAAAGTAGGTCAGCAGTATCACTATTTGTTGCTCTAATTAGACCATCTATAGCACTAACATCAATCGTACCATCAGCATTGTCAACAAATGAAACATCATTTAGCGTTCCAGAACTTTGTGATAAATTATGAATATCTTTATATGTAGTATATGTTGGAGATCCAATTATCTTAGAATCAATTAAGACATCTCCACCAGTTGCAGTAATTAGAAGATCACTAGCAGTATTGTCTACAGTGTTTCCATTTATTTCTACGTTATCAACAGTTAATCTTGTTGCACCAAGAACTTCATCAGACGCATTTATTGTTACACCTGATGAAACAAGCCCATTAGCGCCATCTGCTCTTATAATTGTATTATCACTGAGATCTGTTACTTCAAGCGTTGAGGCAACAACCTCACCACTACCATTAGGAGTAATGTTAACATCACCATTTACATCTGTTGATATAATAGAATTTCCATTTACTTGAATATTATCAACATCTAACTGAGTTAATCCACTTAATGCTCCGACATCATCTAGTGAGGCCAATGAATCCTGAACAACAGGGACTCCAGTTCCATCCCATCTAACTAATCTATTGTCAGTACCACTACCAGATGGACCAATAAGCAATGGCAACCAGTTTGTTGAAGATCCTGAATCTTGCTTTTGGTAAAATACACCAGTTGTTGATCTGATATAAAGAGAACCAATTTCTGCATCTTTTGCAACAGATGTTGGATCATCAGAATCATTTGTCATTATCTTGGTGTCAGTATTTTTGAACCTAAGATTATCTTTCAGTAATTTAATATTTGGACCAGACGGTATAGCACCTGTTCCACCGTTTGCAGAAAAAGAAAATAAGAATAGAAATACTAATAATAATTTTTGCATAATATTACCCTATAAAGTTCATTGATATAATTGCATTTGGATCATCAATAGAAGCATTCTTAGCTGCCCTTATATATATACTGGTTCCAGCAGGAATATCAACATCAACAATTTCATCTGGCGTTAACACTAGGTGAGCTATCAGAACCGCACCTGCTGCATCTGTATATAGATTAATAAATTCACCAACATCTGAAATAACTTGAATTCTAGTACATGCTTGAGCAAGTGCTGCTACTACTTGAAGTGGTGCTGCTGCACTGGCAGGAATTGCATTAGCTCCAGTTGGAACCATTGACTGATTATCTAAAAAATCAATAACAGTTGATGTTCCCTCAACAACTGAAATATTTCCTGCTGAATCAAGTGTAGGTGTCATAGGTCTTAAGAGCGTATATCCATCAGATGCGCCTGGAACCTGTGGAAGCTCTTGGCCAAGTAATACGGAGTTGGCATCTGCCTGATCAACAACCTGAACTTCTTCACCTATGTTTGGTCCAGATGTAAATCTGAGTACATCGTACTTTCTAATTGAATGCCCAGCTATGGCCAGCACCCTCTGAGTACTTCCAGCAGCATCTATTGTATTGCCAGTAGATACCTGAGAAAGCCATCTAGGTGCCGTCATTAAACCTATTTTCCCAGATCCTTGATACTGAAAAGTAGCAAATATCTGTTCTAAAGCAATTGCGGCTCCATTGTATGTTGATTTAATACCTTTGAATAGTGATGTGAATCCTTTTAGCGCTGACATAAAACCTCCGCTCCTTTAGGGCATCTTAGTGTTATTGGAGCAATTTCTTAATATCGTCTTGCCCCTTACGTAGATATTGTAAATCAGTTTTTATAACTGCAATATCCGCTTTGTCTTTATTGTATTCTGCTTTAGTTACGAAGTCTCCAAAATAAGAAGAAACTAGAAAAGTGATTAGCACAACTAAAGTGCTAACCACGGTTCCAGTAAAAAGCAAAATCATTTTTTCTTTTAACTTTTCCATATTACAAGTCGTATCTAGAATCAGTTCCTTTAACACAGAAGTGTAAATCAGCATCTTTAGCTGCAGCCGTAGAAGCTGCAGTACACTGAACTGTTATACGGTCATAAGCAACTGCCGTCACTTGAACTGCGACATCGGCAGTAAGAGATGTAATACCACCTGCTTGACATGCTCGATTAAACGGACTCTTGAATATGATTGTATAGTTACCGACACCTAAATCAACAACACTTGAAATCTGGAATCTATCAAATCCAGTTGCCGCAGGAGTACCAGCAGTACCGTCAATGATAAAATTCAATTCTCTCATTTTTAATTGAGCGGTCTTAATAGA
>NZ_JBVBZF010000006.1:0-39135 GCF_057447755.1 Fusibacter sp.
ACAATTGTTTTTCAAAATCATTTTTTCGCCCCCAAAAAAATCATTTTTTCCAAGTTGTTCGATTACAAGCCCACTAGATTTTATAACTACAGAACCCTTAATAATCAAATAGACACCCAATTGTTCTATTCTTTGTTCAAGTTCGCCAGTTTCAAGAAAGATCCTTGTCATTGAATTAGCAATGTCGCATTTTAAACCACATGATATACGTTCACCAAATAGCCAAGTTTTTTGAAGGAACAAACGTTGTTCAAAAGTTTGCATAAAAGGTTCATAGAGGTCATTATGCTTTAAAAAGGCCACATAGTCACGACAATTAATGGCTAATGCACGAACATGACTGATTGCCTTGTAATGCCCTTCTAGTAACATCCCAACAACACCTGTTACTTCGCCAATCATAGAACCAACCGTTAACTTATTGCGTATACCTGCTATCGGGTTGTTATATTCCACAATACCAGAAACCATGATATAAATTTCATCATTTACTTGCCCTTGATTTAATATAACCTGATTGGGTTCAAAGGTGACCATCGGACTTTTTAAAAGTTTTTCCACTTCATTTGACGATAAATTGGGGAAATAAGCATTAATATATGACGTGATGAATGCTCTGTAATAATCCTCACTTCCTGAAATCAGCTCGTCCACACTTCCAAAGAAAGTGCCTTGTCCTACTTCTTTCTCAGATGTTGAAAGTGGTTTTGAAATATGACTCAATATGATTTTTTCAGATTTGTCTGTTCTAAAGTCCTCAGCCTTACCGTGAATTAGGCCCCCACCAATATCAACTTTCTTCAAATCTACTGGTGCCAAGTAATCCGATTTCACTTTTTCAAAGGCATTAATATCAAAACAAGCGCCTTCTGAAACCATTTTATCAAGAACGTCAAAGGCAGCGATATCTGCCAAATGTGCATAAGTTTTATACTTGTTTTCCCACAAGACTCTGAATAAAAAAATATTAGTCTCAAGTGGATGTGGTGAATATACTGGTTTAACCTCAAGCCCCTCTAAATCGTTCCAAACGTCAACTTCAAGGTCTACAAAGTCAAAATAGTGGTCAAAATCAGTCTCATCTATCACGGTAAGGGCAGATAATTTTTTAATAGCAGATGTTCTCACAAGTTTAGATGCATAATATTTTATCTTATGATCAGCTCTCATGAGCAATGCCAAACCACTGAAGTGATCATCATGTGCATGTGTATGAAAGATACCCTCGATCTCGTTTATGCCAATTCCAAGTGCCAATAGTGTAAACATGAGATTAGGACCTGCATCTATTAGAAAGATCTTACCCTTATAGTTAAGTATACTCGCCATACAAGGTCTTTCAACATCCCAACCATTGCCTTCACCTGTATGAACGATGGAAAAATAATCTCTTTTGAAGTTATGATTTTCTAGGTCATATGGACATTCATAATCCTCATAGGGCATCAAATTTAAATCAATATCAAGGTGGTCTGATTTGTAAGAAATGATAAATTTATTCAACCCACATCTCTCAATATACACACCATTTCGGATTTCAACCCTAGTCTTGCCAATCTCTAAAGTGTCCAACAAGGCATTCGTCTCTCTTAAATGTCCAAAAGCAAATTTAAGCTTAATGTCCATCTGAACCTCAGCTTCTTGCAAGTCAAGACCAGCAGCCATTATTTCTTCAAGGGTGGAAAGGCCATAATTCCCCCTATAAATATACCCGCTCTGAGCCTCTATCTCAGCTTTATTTCCCATTATTAAAGGCTTCACACCTGTATTTTGTGGGTGATTAGGTATAATCATGCCCTGCCTATAAAGCATTTGAAGCACAGGGAATTCAGCCTGATTTGAAAACAGTTCCTTTTGCATGGTAACATCCGAAAGTAAAATTGCATTTGGGCCAGTTTCAACTAAGATGCCTTTGGAATTCTTAACAGATTTAACAAGCCCTCTTTTAATCAGGTGCTTAACAGTATCACCAGGGCAACCACATAAAATATACAATTCCGCATCAGGAATCTCCACCCAGAATATACCTGGAGACACTTTTATCTTTTTCATCTGCTAAACTCCTCATTAATTGATATCAAGTATAATATACCCTTATTCTATATCCACTAACATGGCATATTTCAATGTCTAGCGATGTCTAATGACTTCAAACCTATACAAGTTAACATCTTGATCAATATAGATCCCCGCTTTTTCAAGGCAAATTCGATACTGGGTTTCTACATCGTCTATGCCATCCAGATTTGGCAATAGGAGGCCTCTTTTGCGTCCTTTCTCAACAATCATGCCATATCGTTTGACATCAAACGCTTTGAAATCTGTCACAGGCTCAATTGGCAATAATACATCTACACTAATCTCCAAATCTTCAAGTTCCGAAAAATCAATTTCATTAAATCTTGGGTCTTCTGTGGAAGCAATAATTGCATTATAAGTAATTTCATCATATAAATCAGAAAGCGCTGGCTCTATGGTGCCCATACACCCTCTCAAATGATGATTTTTATGGATGGAGACAAAGCATCCCCTCTTTTGAGATGTCATAGCATCTAGAAACACTTCGATCTCCTCATCTGAGTAGTGATAAAAATCTGTTTCCAAGACATATTTTTTAAACTCGTCAGATTTTAGGGTCCGCCTTGTCTTTAAATAATGGCTTATTGTTTTTCTTGCAAGAGCGACATACAAGCTTTCCTCCGAAAGTCTATTGAAGTAATTGGTTTTTCTCTTTTTTTCATACAAATCATAAAAAGAATCACAAGTTGATGATGGTGCTAAACGCGCCAACATATAACCCACGCCAAAGGGGCCCTCATAGCTATATAATTCAGACTTGTATTCATAGCCATCTAGCGCGCCAAAGCCCATTAGAAATGATCTCAGACCACATTGAGCTGCATTTTCAATGAAATCCTCTGAAAGCGTCAATAGTTTTTCAATATCATGGTTTACAACAACATCTCTTACAATTTGATCAAATTGAGGCCCACTCTTATGAAAGGCATATGGTCCAGAATTTTTCAAAGCATGTGATAAATCGCCGCTACAAACCATAACACAGCGACTATCATTATTAGTAAGTTTGCTTATAATCATGCCTATCCTATAGTTCTCAATTAAACTTGTATTACCAGGTGTCACATTTACAATGTCATAATTTTGATAGTATTGATCTATGAAATACATGGGCACCATCGCACCATGATCAAGCTTTAAAGATCGATTGTACTGCTTGGCAATTTCAGGCGTAACCATGATACTTGTGATCTCTTCTTGCTCTAAACTTGCTTCTATGCTCCTTGTCAGCACTTGATTTATATTTTTATGAAATTCAATTTGAGGCGAACCAAACATTTCAAAGTCACCTCTGAGCTTAATATCATCATAAAGACAAGTTCCATTTTCGAACGACATTCCGTGAGGCGTTATAAAAATAATCGTATCCGGTTGATCTGTCGCAATAAGCCTTGCCACCTTGTGATAGGCCTCAATCGTTTCAACAACATTGTCCACATCCTTGCCTCCAATTTCATTCATGATAATGGGCGGATGGGGTACAAAATATATATTTAAAATACTCATTTAAATGCCTCCTTAAAATTACTTAAGCTATGAAGAAAAAGTTACTGCTCTCATCTATTCGCCTTTCGCAAATTGAAGATGCTTGCTCTAAGCTATATGAAAACTAAAAATCTACAACAAAAAAAGTGTATAAATAAATTATACACTTTTTTACTAAATTATCACATTCACTTGTTCTATCTATTTTTTATTACGATCACCCAAAGTGAGTGGTAATTCAATCTTATCCTTACCATCTCTAATGATCTTAACTGTAATTTTATCGCCTGGATTATAACCACTTAAAGTTGTGGTTAAATCGTCCATTGTAAATATCTTAGTATCATCTATCCCAATGATGACATCCATCTCCTTGAGCCCTGCCTTTAAAGCTGGTGAATCCTCATAAATGTATTTTACAAGAACACCAATTGGAATCTCATAGAGTTTAGATGTATCCTCATCGATGTTTACACCACCAATACCCATATATGGTTTAGACACATAACCATTTTTAATAAGCTCCGCAACAATAGGCATAATCGTATCTGTCGGAATTGCAAAACCAATGCCTTCTACATTTGTATCTGCGATTTTAGCAGTATTAATCCCAATCAGTTCACCTTTTTTATTCACCAAGGCACCACCAGAGTTACCTGGATTAATGGCTGCATCCGTTTGAATATATTCATTCGCTTGATCAGAATTAACTTTTCGGTCTAAAGCACTTACAACACCGTAAGTAACCGTATTGTTATAACCCAGAGGATTCCCAATGGCAATCGCAGGCTCACCTACTTTTAGATCATTAGATACTCCCACTTCAATCGGTTTAATCACACTCTTGTAAGCGTCAGGAATATCAGCTTTCATAATAGAAACAACCGCTAAATCTGAGTCTTCATCATAGCCTATCAAAGTAGCTGGAACAATTTGATCACTTACAATTTCTGCAACAACCTCTGTGGCACCGTCAACAACATGAAAATTTGTAACAATATAATAGCGATCTTTTTCTTCTTTGACGATGACACCTGATCCAGTTCCCTCTGTATACCGCTCGTTATTAAACCAATCAAAATACTTGAGTTTACTTGTTAATCCAACAACTGAATGGCTTACATTTTCATAAATGCTTGCGATATTCACATCACCAACTGTGACAGGATTCCCATTTTCATCAAAATACTTAATGACTGATTTGTACACTTTATCATTCATATTTTGATCGAGAATCTCATTAATTCTGGCATTGATCTTCTCATCTTGAAGATGAATTTGACCCTGGTAATACCCCACTGTAAAAGTGGTTGATCCCACCAAAACAATAGATAAAAGGATGGCTAAAACATTCTTTACTTTTGGACCGCTTTTAACTTTAACCTTTTGAGCACTACCCTGCTGAGTGATATTGATGACACTTGGATCACTTTCTACAAAAATACTCTTATCTGAGTCTTCGGTAATCGGTTTTTCCTCAAATGCTTCACTCATCTCGTCATCGTTTTCTGAATGATTTGTTTCTAATGCTTGTGTATCTGTATTGCCTTCAGTTTCAACATAGCTATTTTCTAATTTTTCCTGATCCTTTGATGAGTCAGTGTCTGGCTCTTGAATTAAAAAATCTTTTCGTTCTTCATTCATCATCATCACCTCATTAAATTTTTAGAAAATTGTATGCCTATTTTTGGGAAGTTCTATTGTTAAGACACCATGTTTAAGCGTTGCTTTTATATTTTCTCTCTCAACATCTTCAACAAAAAAATTGCGTCTGAACAACCCAGTTCTTCTTTCACGGCGTATAAAATCACTTTTACTCATTTCCTGTTTTTGAGCAATAATACTCAAATAATTATCTTCGTAAATAATGGTGATCTGATCGATTGAGAACCCCGGTAATTCTGCTTCAATGATGTAACCACTCTCAGACTCGCTGACGTCAACATCAAAAGTATTGATCACATTTTCACCTTTTTTTACGGCACAACTAACTTTTTCTTCCATAACATCATAAAAAAGTTGGTCGAGTGCATTCTTATGTCTTTTTTCAGGATTTATTTTGAACAATTCTATACACCTCCCACTATGCTATAGTACACCATCAATTTTAAGATTTTGTGAACAATTTTGAAATCTTATCAAAAATTTTGGGAACATTTTTTCGGGACATAAGTCACACCCAACAAGGTTGGGTGTGACTAAGTTATTATAGATCATTAGTTCTCATCCAGCTTAGAGCAAGAATCTTCAACTTGCGAAAAGCGGTTAGATGAGAGCGGTAACGGCAAAACAGGGTTTTGCGTTAAATGATTATAGGTCATTAGTTCTCATCCAGCTTGGAGCAAGATTGTTAAACATGCCAAAAGCGGTTAAATGATTCTATACTTATTTAAAAATTTGAGTTGCCACTGTGAAAATGAAAGCAACGCCTATATCTTCGTTACTATATACTTCAATTTTTTCATTATGTGCTTTAATGATTTCTTTGACGATGGACAAACCCAGTCCAGATGATTTTTTCTCAAGACCTCTGGATTTATCGAGCTTGGTAAATCGATCCCATATCATGCTTAGCTCTTTTGGACTTAACACATTTCCCGAGTTACTAATGCCAACGTATATTTTGTCGTTTTTAAGCTCCGTTCTGATGCTTATGTCACCATCCGCATTCACGAACTTTGTGGCATTGTCCATGAGATTGTAAATCACTCTTTGAATAGAGGCCATATCACCATGGGCCAAGATTTTCTCCTTGGTCAAGTCTATGGTCAGTTTAATGCGTTTATCAATAATTTTTTGTTCAAAACTATCTAAAACATTTATGATAACATCGTTTAAATCAAAATCCGTTTTGTTTAGTATTAGTGCACCACTTTCCATTTTAGAAAGATCCAATAAGTCATTGATCATTTTGATTAAACGATCACTCTCACTGGAGACAATCTTTAAATAGCGCTCTTGTTTATCAGCTTCTATCGTGCCGTCCAGCATGCCGTGCGTATAACCTTTAATGGTCGTCAAAGGTGTTCTTAAATCGTGTGACAAGCTCGAAATAAACATACGTTTTGTATTTTCCTGCTTGTTGAGTTCAGCAGCCATCACATTAAAACTTTCAGCAAGTTCACCAAGCTCATCTTTACGATTAATGATTATTTTTTTCTCAAAATTGCCTTGCGCAATAAATTTTGCAGCATCATTGATTACTTTAATTTCATGTCCCATTCTTCGTGTAATCATGAAGATTAAAACAACCGCTAACAGCCCAGAAATTGATAGAGATATGAATATGATCACAGATACCTTGGAAATTGTGTCCTCCAGTTCGGGCATGGGCACATTTATAAACATCGCATAAATTTTATCGCCCACATGAAACGGATACCCCACTCTAAGTATTCTATCTCGTGATATACCTTCGTATAAGACTTCTCGACTGGTTTCACTACCTGAAAAAACAGTTTCTATATCCTCTGCAAGATTTGGATATTTACCCAACTGCATGTCATAAGTTGAATCAGATGTTGAATAAAAAGCACCCTCTTCGGTAAAAAGCCAAATATTTGCACCCGTGTAACCATCAAGCAGCATGATCTGCTCTTGTAGCAAGTTTAGACTAATACTGTTGACGTATTTGCTATTGACAATGCCCTCAAAATTTTGAGCTCTTTTTAAGATCAAATCTGTTTCATTGCTCACAAAATAATAATCGAGGACACTTCTCACACCAATTATGATCAATATAAAAGAAATCAAAAAAATCAAGATATAAACAAAAGCAAATTTATGAAAAATTGTTTTCATGCATTCACCTCATTTTTAATCCAGTTTAAATTTATAACCAACACCCCAGACAGTTTTAATTTCCCAACCATTATCAGGACGTTCAAATTTTTCTCTAAGGCGTTTAATATGAACATCTACTGTTCTGGTCTCGCCAAAGAAGTCGTATCCCCAAATGTGATCAAGCAATTGCTCTCTGGTAAAGACTCTATTAGGATGATTCACAAGATAATTTAAAAGTTCGATTTCCTTAGGTGGTAATTCCATGGTTTCACCGAAGTAGCTAATATTGTAATCTACCATGTTAATGGTTAGGTTAGGCACAGAAACAATGCCTTCTGTATCCGGTTTATCTGTATTTTGAAAGCGTCTAATAACCGCTTTTACTCTTGCTGTAAGTTCTTTCGGATCAAAGGGTTTTACGATATAATCATCTGCACCCAGTTCTAAACCTAAAACTTTATCAAAGGTTTCTTCCTTAGCTGTAATCATTATAACAGGTACAGTTCCCATTTTTCTGATTTCTTTAAGCGTATCATAGCCATCAATTCCCGGCATCATGATATCCAATAATACTAAATCAGGTGCATTTTGTTTAAACGCCTCAAGACACGCCTCGCCAGAACCGTATGTCTCAATAGCATAACCTTCTTTTGTTAAATAAAGTGAGATCAACTCTCTAATATTTTCTTCATCATCAACTATAAAAACCTTTTTGTTCATAAGAGACCTCCCATTAAGACCAACCATTTGATCTATTATTATCCAAAAACCATTTAAAAAAAAAGAGCATTAAACTAATGCTCTTTTAATATCTATCATTATTATACAACATTTTAAAATAGGATTCCAATCCTCTTTGTGAATGTCTTGTAAACAGTTTATGTCAAAATGACTAAATCACTTATTATTAGCGATTTAAAAACGCCTTATAAGCCTTATAAGTCATATAAACATCGACCTTGCTAACGATTTCATAAGGTGCATGCATGCTAAGAACCGGAACGCCACAATCTACAACTTCAGCATTTGAGTTTGCTAAAATGTAAGCGATTGTACCACCGCCACCTTGGTCGACCTTACCCAATTCACCAATTTGCCATACAATGTTGTTATCGTTGAACAATTTTCTGATGGAACCAAGGAATTCAGCATTTGCATCATTACAGCCGCCTTTACCACGTGCACCTGTGTATTTCACAAGTTGTACGCCTTTTCCTATATGAGCCGAGTTTCTTTTTTCATAAGCCCCAGCATAGTTTGGATCAAATGCAGCACCAACATCACCAGATAAAACAGCAGTGTTTGTAATACATCTTCTCAAGTACAAGTCATTGAAGTTCGGTTCTTGTAAGGCTATAAGTTCAGCAACAATATTTTCAAAATATCTTGATTGAGAACCCGTGTTACCTTGGCTACCGACCTCTTCTTTATCCATGAACATGGCACAAGCAGTCGTTTCTACATCACTCAGTTCAAGAATTGCAGCAAGGCCTGCATATGAGCAAACTCTATCATCATGTCCATAAGCAGAAATCATACTTCTATCAAGACCTAAATCTTTTGCTTTACCTGCTGGTACGATCTCAAATTCTGCTGATAAGAAATCTTCTTCTTTAATACCATATTTTTCATCTAATATTTTAAGAACGTGTAATTTAACCTTGTCTTTTGTCTTGTCATCACCAATTGGCATATGACCTACCAATACATTTAGGGTTTCACCATCTATGCCTTCAGCTAAAGTCTTGCTTGCTTGATCCTTAGCTAAATGTGGCAATAAGTCTGTAATTGCAAGTACAGGATCTGATTCATCTTCACCGATGACAACTTCAATTTTCTCATTATTCTTGTTGAAAACAACGCCATGCAATGCAAGTGGTGTTGCAGTCCACTGGTATTTTTTAATGCCCCCATAATAATGTGTTTTGAAGAATGCCATATCGCTGTCTTCATAGAGTGGAAAGGGTTTAAGGTCAATTCTTGGCACATCTATATGGGCACCAACAACATTCATACCTTCCTTAAGCGCCTTCTTGCCAATTACAAATAATATAATAGACTTGTCGCGATTTAATGCATACACTTTTGAGCCTACTTTTAAAGTCTCTTCTCCTGAAATATAAGCCTCAACTGGTTTGTATCCTGCATTCACTGCTTGTTTTAATATTTCATTTGCGCTTTCTCTTTCTGTTTTCCCCTTGTCCAAAAAGATTTTATACTTTTCACTTAATTCAAAACACAATTTTGTTTCATTTGAATCAAGCGCTTCCCAAGCATTTCTAAAATTATGTGTCAATGCTTTTGACATTTCCTCAAAGTTTGTAGTGTTTTCCATAAATATCCCCTTTCAACTATCGTTAGCCTTTAGTTATTATATATAGGATACCGAAATATTATTTATCAATCAAGTGAATTAAATTTTTGTAATATTGTGTTTAATTGCATAGAGTGCGGCTTGAGTTCGATCTGTTACTTTTATTTTTTTGAATATGTTGGAGACATGGTTTTTTACAGTTTTTTCACTAATAAAAAGCTCTGTAGCAATCTCCTTGTTGTTGAAACCTTGAGAAATCAATCTTATCACTTCATACTCTCTCTTGGTCAAGTTAGTTCCGATCATTTCATCAATTGATTTATCTTTCTTTTTATATTCTTTCACTAAGATCCCTGATAAGGTTGGATGGATATATAACTCCCCTTGAACAACCTTGTAAATTGCCTTAACCAATGAAGATACGTCTGCATCCTTTAGAACATAACCTTCAGCACCAATATTAATTGTTTCAATAAGGTATTGGGCATCTTCGTGGATTGTGAGCATGATGACCTTGATTTCACTGAACTGTTCCTTAAGAACGCGCAGTGTATCAATACCGTTCATGTTTGGCATATTTATATCCAGTAAAATAATATCAGGCATATGCTTATCAAGCATTGATATTGCCTCTTCACCATCACCTGCTAAAAAAACAATTTCTAAACCATCTTCGAGTTCGAGTAATTTTTTTATACCTTCTCTAATGAGTGCATGGTCATCAACAATCGCAACTTTTATTGGTTTCATCTAAATCCTCCAATTTATCTTTCATCAAGATTTTTTATTAGGTATGACTATTTTAATTTTAGTGCCTTTACCACTTTTAGATACCAAGGTAAATGTGCCATTTAACATTTCAATTCTTTCTCTCATATTGTAAAGTCCATAACCACGGGGTTTAACAAGCATCCCCTTGGCATCGAACCCAATACCATCGTCAATTATTTCCACTTCGATCTTTTGATCATTACAATTGATCAAGAGCAAAGCGCTCTTACATTTCGAATGCTTAACGATATTGTTAAAGCTCTCCTGCACCACTCTAAAAACAGTAAGGTTAATGAGCGAGTCATTAATAGGTGCCATATTTTTAATCCGCATCTCTATCTGTATGGGGTGACTTTCCGTTAAATTGGATATAAGTTTATTTAGTGTTGGAATCAATCCAAGATCATCAAGAGACATGGGCATCAAGTCATAAATAATTTTGCGGATGTCTTTGAGCGTATCCCGGATATCCTCCTGAAGCTCAGAGATTTCTTTTTTGACCTTATGGGGTGCAATGTCAATGATTTTGGACAAATACTCCGCCTTGAAGATGATGTTTGCCAAAGATTGGGCCGGACCATCGTGAATATCTCTTGAAATTCTCTTCTTCTCGTTTTCCTGTGCTTCTATGATTTTTATACTGACTTCCTTTTTGTGCTTGTTGTCCTCAAGTTGTTCAAATATGCCGTTTGTCAGATAGTCAAGGGCAACACTCACTTTGGTCTCAAGAACCTCGGACCTTAGCATGACGTCCTTTGAAGTGACCAATAATCGGTCTAGCTCAGTTTTACGCTCTTGTAGTTCTCTTTCTTCTTGTCTCTTAACACTTAAATCTATTTGAATTTTCTGTGACAATTCATAAGCATCTCTGATATCCTTCTCCTGAAATTCATCAAAATGTGCATTGATTGTCGCAATCATATTTTTCGCCATCTTGGCTTTAATTTCAAGCTTATCTATCTCATTTACAATTAGTGTAAGCTTTGTCTTAATGTTAAGTATTTCTTGTTCATAGTGATTATAATCTTGTCTGGTCTTCTCAGAAATCTCAAATATTTCTTTTTTGCCATCTTCAATTGAGGAGGCTGTTTTATTTATAATTTGATCCAACTCTTTTATTTCTATGAAATTCTTCAAAGCACACACTCCACTACGTTTTGACTGATGATTATTATATCATAAAAGCTCGCGTTTATAAATAACGCGAGCTTTTTTAGTAAATAGGTCCTATTTTAGTTATATATTTAGCCTAATTAATGTCTAATATTTCGTTAATCTCCTCGTCTGATAAAATCTTATCCAGATCTATGACGATGATTAATTCATTTTTATGAACGCATACCTCAGAAATATAAGCATTATCTCTTTTAATGGCAATCTTTGGTGGTGGCAATACATCACTCTCATCAACAGACATTGACTGAGAGGCATCATCCACTAAAAAGCCAATTAGGACATCATCTTTTCTCGCAATGAGGATTCTTTTATCCCTTGCTGCAGTTTCCGCCATTTTAAAACGTTTTTTCAGATTGACAACAGGTATGATATCACCTCTAAGATTTAAAAGTCCATCTACATAAGCAGGGCCATTTGGCAAAGAAGTAATAGATGCGTACTCTGTAATAGACGCAATGTGATTGATATTGGCTGCGAACTTTTCTTCATTTAACTTAAAAACAATATATTGTTTTTCCGCCATTTAAACACCTCCAATGAAATTTTAATCGTTTCAAGGGATATCTACCCAAAAATTAATCCTTATAGACAATTTCTATGTTGTCCAGTTGCTGTTTAAAGCTACTTCTAAAGGCTTTTAAATAAGCCTGACGAAGTTCTAATTGCTCTTTGAGCTCCTCATCGTTCAATCCTTCAGACTTTTTCTTATTGGCTAAAAAATTGATGCGATCTAATTTTTCTTGAGATAACAAATAATCACCTTTCTAATTGATAGCTAATGTCCCAATGACATTCTCTACACTTTCTACGATTTCATTAGTTTTAATTATATCATATATCTTATTAAAATCTAGATACATTACACGATCTTCTTCAATTTTTGTGACTTCTCTTCTGATAACATCATAAGCAGCCTTTGAACCTTTGCCTAATTTTGACGCATCATCAAAATCAATTGCTTGTGCAGCAGATAAAAGTTCAATCGCAACAACGTTTTGTGCATTGAATAAAATGTCTCTTGCTTTTCTAGCAGCAATCGTTCCCATACTTACATGGTCTTCTTGATTTGCAGAAGAAGGAATCGAGTCAACACTTGCAGGATGTGCTAAAACTTTGTTCTCAGATACTAAAGCTGCAGCTGCGTATTGGGCAATCATAAACCCAGAGTGTAAACCACCGTGTGGCGTTAAGAAAGCTGGCAAACCACTTAACTGAGGATTTACAAGTCTTTCAATTCTTCTTTCAGAAACATTGGCAATCTCAGCGATGGCTATACCTAGGAAATCGAAAGGCAATGCCATAGGTTGTCCATGGAAGTTTCCACCTGAGAATACAACTTGATCATCAGGGAAGATGATTGGATTATCAGTAACCGCATTGATTTCAATATTAATTTTATCAACAACGTATTGAATTGCATCTTTACTTGCGCCGTGAATTTGAGGAACACATCTCAAAGTATATGCATCCTGTACTCTGATTTCACCTTGCTTAGTCGTTAACTTACTGTCTTTTAAAATATTTAAAAGATTTTCTGCCGTTTTAATTTGACCTAAGTGTGGTCTTACATGATGGAGTCTTGGATCGTAAGCGTCTGTAATCCCTTTTAAGGCTTCAACGGTCAAAGCTGTTGAGATATCCGATAGTTTTAAAAGTTGAATTGCTTCATAGGTAACAAGCGTACCAACAGCAGTCATAACTTGAGTACCATTGATAAGTGCTAGGCCTTCTTTAGATGTAAGAACAATCGGCTCAATACCTGCTTTTTTCATAGCTTCAGCACCAGACATTCTCTCACCTTCAAAAGTTGCTTCCCCAAGGCCAAGCATTACAAGCACCATATGTGCAAGCGGTGCCAAATCACCACTAGCCCCTAGAGATCCTTTTTCAGGAATAATTGGACATACATTTTTATTGATCATTTCAACCAAAGTGTTAAGTGTCAAACGTCTTACACCACTGTGGCCTTTAGAAAGATTGTTAACACGTAATAACATGATTGCTTTAGAGATATCATCCGTAAACGGCGTACCAACACCACAAGCATGACTGATAATAAGGTTGGTCTGAAGATCCGATGACTCTTCTTTAGAAATAACGACATCAGAGAATTTACCAAATCCAGTTGTAATGCCATAAACAACTCTTTTTTCATCTACAAAATCATCTACTAATTTTCTAGCTTTATCTACTTTAACTAAAGCTTCATCAGCAATCTTAATCTTATAGTTGTTTCTAGCAACATTAACAACATCTTCAATTGTCAAACTTTTACCATCAATAATAACCAAATTTTCTTTCATTTTTAGCACCCCTCAAAATTTGTCCTATTAACCCATAATTATGGGATTATATTGACTTAATTTTAACCAATTACCGTCTTTTTTTAGTCTTCTCATTTGAATTTGTAGACGATTTTGCTTTTCCTGATTTATGGTGGTCTGATCTTGGTTTTTTATGGTCTTGCTTGTGTTCCCCTTTATGTCTTGGCTTAATAAGTGCCTTGGCATGAAAACCAATCAAATCTTGTCTATTTGCGAGGATCAGGGCTTCGTAAACCAAGTCGTAGTTTCTTGGGTTTTTATACTGTAAAAGTGCCCTTTGCATGGCTTTTTCCTTGCTGGTCTTTGGCACAAAGACAGGTTTCATGGTCCTTGGATCAAGTTCTGTATAGTACATACAAGTGCTCATTGTGCCAGGCGTTGGATAAAAATCTTGAACCTGCTCTGGCGTATATTGAATATCTCTGAGGTATTCTGCCAATCTAATTGCAGATTGAATGGTACTGCCTGGATGAGAACTCATTAAGTAGGGAATTATATACTGGTCTTTTTGTATTTCCTTATTTATCTTATCGAACTTCTTGACGAATTCGCCATAAAGCTTGCCACTTGGTTTACCCATGTAGTCAAGAACCGTCTCGTCGATATGTTCCGGTGCCACCTTGAGCTGTCCACTGACATGATATTGACATAGATCATAGAAAAAAGCATCATCGTTATCATACATTAAGTAGTCATAGCGAATACCGCTTCTAATAAATACTTTTTTTATGCCCTCAAGTGCTCTTAACTTAGACAAGAGTTCAATGTAATCACTGTGGTCAGTATCCAAGAACTCACATGGTTCTGGGTAAAGACATTGACGGTGTTTACAGGCCCCATGTTTAAGCTGCTTTGTACAAGCAGGATGTCTAAAGTTGGCTGTGGGCCCGCCCACGTCGTTAATATAGCCCTTATAATCAACATCCAGCTGAATCGTCTGAGCTTCCTTGATAATAGATTCATGAGATCTTGATGTAATTATCCGGCCTTGATGAAATGCTAGTGCGCAAAATGAACAGTTTCCAAAACAGCCTCTTTCACTGATGATGCTGAGTTTAACTTCTTTAATGGCAGGAATACCACCACCAGCTTCATACATAGGATGGTACTGTCTCATATAACCGAGGTCAAAGACCCAGTCTAACCTCTCTCTTTCAAGTGGCATTGTCGGTGGATTTTGAACCAGATAGACCTCGTCATGTTTTTGAACGATCGTCTTGCCACGAATTGGATCTTGTTCATCATATTGCACCTTAAAAGCCTCTGCATACTTTACCTTATCGCCTTTTACAGCTTCATATGATGGAATTTCTATATATTTATCTAAATTTTCAAGAGAATGCGTCAAGAAGCATGTCCCTGGTATATGCTGAATATATTGAATTTCAATGCCATTGTTTAAGTACTCTGCGATTTCAACGACTTGATTCTCGCCCATGCCGTATATGAGTAAGTCTGCTGTACTATCAAACAATATTGAACGTCTTACAGAATCATCCCAGTAATCATAATGTGCAAATCGTCTAAGCGATGCTTCTATTCCACCGAGAATTATCGGCTTGTTTTTATAGGTCTTCCTAATTAAATTAGTGTAGACCAAAGTTGCACGGTCAGGTCTCTTACCCATAACCCCACCTTCAGAATAATTATCTACGTCTCTTCTCTTTCTAGAAACATAGTAATGATTCACCATGGAATCCATATTCCCAGCGGATACCAAAAAGCCTAATCTAGGTTCTCCCAAAACAGTAACACTTTTTGGATCCTTCCAATCCGGTTGTGGTATAATACCCACTTTAAAGCCAGCATCTAATAGAACCCTTGCGATGACAACAGGCCCAAAGCTTGGATGATCCACATAGGCATCTCCCGAAACTAAGATAAAATCAAGAACGTCCCATCCCAATTTTTCCATATCCGATTTATTTACTGGTAAAAAATCATTTAAAATCATTATTTCCTCTTTTCATAAAAAAAGTGACTACACTTTAAATTAGTATAGTCACTATCACGTAAAAATGCAATAAATGTTAAAATAATATATAACTTATTACCAACTTTAAAGTTTCGACAAAGTTATAATTACTGAAATCCAGTTCCTTCTCATGAATTGGCACAGAAATGGCTAAAATACCTTTTCTGTTGGGTTCATTATAACAAAGAACAATATAAGATTTCCAGTTTGGAATATTGGTCATCTCATCATAGGATACACTTTCTTCCCAGTCAATAAAATATAGACTCTCAGAAGTATTTTTAAATTGATCAAGCAACCTTTGATTAATATAAACCTCATCATTTAAGACGTCATGACCTTTTTTCTTACTGACAACTTCAACAGGCTGCCAAGCATTATCGTATTTGATAAAGCATATTTCCTCAGCTTCAGTGATGTCTAAAAGCGTTATAAAGGTGTCCTTAATACGGTCCATCTTATTTCTTGTGTTCTCAAGCTGGGCCAATATATCTGTCAGTGCCTGAACATTTCTCGTATCCGATGAAATATTGCCTGTTAGTATGCCAGCCAGTTTATCATAACGATGTCCAGCCTTAACCAATTTTTCATTCCAGCTGTTTGATTGATTTCGGCCATTGTTCTTAGAGTAATAAAGGGCTTGGTCAGCTTTTTCAATGAGCTCTTCTTCATTGACCCCATCATCAGGATAGGTTGAAATTCCCAAGCTTACTGTTAAGGGCATTTCATCACCCAAAAGCTTATGGTATTCCACCCTATATCTTATCTTCTCTGCTACTTTTAAGCCATCCACAGCATTTGTTTCTGGAAGTATGATAATAAACTCCTCACCGCCATAACGCCCAACATAATCAGAGTTTCTAATTGAAGTCTTAATGAGTTCACCAATCTTAGACAGAATTTCATCACCCTTTCGATGACCGTAGGTATCATTGACATTTTTAAACTTATCAATGTCCAGCATAATGACCGATAGATTGGTATTGTTTTGTCTTGATAAATTAAGCTCTCTTGTGAATGCAAGTTCTATTGATTTACGCAGTTGAACGCCCGTGAGTTTGTCCACAGATGAAATCAGTTTTAAATTGTAGTTGTCAATCATCATATATGTTAAGTTCATAAGTGCCTTACACTGATCAAAGGACTCATGATTAAATCGATTGATAACATTCATCGTATCGAGGAAGACATATCCTACAACACGTTTTTTAGCAATCAACAAATCTTCACGTCTTTTTTCAGGCTTAGCGCTTTCAGCAACAGATTCATAGATTGGGAAGAAAATGATGCCTTTCTGTTCATTTGATAAAATCTGGACATTGGTTTCTGAATCGAGTTTGGAGATATAAATCCCTTCAAGATCATTGCCAATACTGTTGATGAGTTTTAATACATCATATTCCACGACATCATCCGATGTTTTAATGATTTCTTCGATATTATCGTTCTCATCAAGCAAGTAAATCATCCCACGCTCTGCAATGGTCATATGAATAAAATAATTTAAAATGAGCTGAAGATTTTCACGTTCATTCTTACCCAAACTCTTGATGAGGTCAACAGATGATTGGAAGGCTTCCACATTTTTAAACTTATAATTTTCATATACTGATTTAACGAAACTTTTGTTTTGATATAGGAAATTAAAGTGATTCAAATCAAAGAAATCTTCAACGGTATCAATGCGCTCTTCAAAGTAAAATTGATGTCCAGTGGCGTTTTCAAAATTCAAGAAATTCTTAATAATTTTATTGATTCTATTTTTAAGCGCCATTTTTGAATCGTCATAGAGAATATAGGTTTCTTTATAATCCTGTGAGATATCAATGGCCAAATCCGCTATGATATCAAGAGAAAGCAAGTAATATTTTAAAGCATTATAAAGATTGTTGGCATGGTACTCCTCATCACCTAGAAACTTATAAGCCTTCCATACAATTTCTCTCGATTCCTCTTTAATTGCAGGTAACATATCATAAACATTTTGAAAGGCATGATCTGATCTACAAGCATCGACAAAATCACGTTTCATTCTTACATGTCTTGTATTATAGAGGCTGTGGAACTGATTATCAAGCTCGACCAAATTGGCAAGCTCTAAGAAGTCACTTGTGTCAATATAATCTATCATGATGTCCAGTAAGAAGTTTCTCACAAGCATGGCTTCAGTTGGTGTTTTGACGGTTTTACTTATCTCCTCTAATGCTTGGTAAGGAATCTGTCTGTTGTTGAAGACAATGGCACTCTTACGATATGCAATAATCAAATCAATAATTTTGATTCTGAACCTTCTATAATCATCCTTAACCTCATCTGCATTAAACTCATAGCGCCATTTTTCAACTTTCATGATGCTATTCATATTAATAAAATATTCAAAATGAAGTAAATAATAATCACAAACATCAACTTCTCTGCCCTTAAGAACATTGATCTCATGCTCAAGTCGATTAATCAACGTTAGGGTTTTACCATAGTTTTCCCTAAGTAAAGATACATAACATAGGTTCAACAAGGACAAGATCACAAGTTTCTTATCTCCGATGTTTTCAGCAAGATAATAGGACTCTTCAAAATACTTAATCGCAGTTTGAAATCTACCTTCTATTTTATAGGTTTCACCCAAATTATTGAGATGAATTGGAATTGATACATATTGATTTCTCGCATTTGCTCGATTATAGGCTTTTCTAAAATACTCTCTTGCAACAATATAATCACCCAGTTCGTCGAGATAAATCACACCAAAATTATTGTAGACTTTGATGGCATATTCTTCTGCTTCAAGCGCGTCAAATAAGACAAGCGCTTCATTGAGTGCCTGTAGGCTCTCATCAAAGTTATTTAAATAGTAATAATATCGCCCCAGTTCTGCCTTGAAGATTGCAATAAAGAACGCATTATCTACCTGACTCGCTTTTTCAAGATAGGTTTCTATTAAAGGCTTAACTTCAGCCAATCGACCCTTGCTGGTATAGCAGCTACATAAAAGGCTTATGGCCTTGAACTCACCTTCAAGATATTGAATGGTCTTAGATTTCTCAAGATAGACCATAATATGGTCTATGGCTTTGTCAATATCATATTTGAAAAAATAGAGCTCTGCCAGTTCAAGCTGTACATCTATATGGTCCTTAGGATAATTTTCCTCTGTCAGTTGAATTAAATACAGTATCTTTTCATGTGCCTTGTCTATTTTCCCAATATTGATATAATTCTTTATTAGCTTTTTAGAAGTCTCAATGATATTACTTACATCACAAAAACGGTCATATAACTGATAGGCTTGCTCTAACAAGTCAATGCCCTTATGACTGTTTGACTTTTCAAAATAATAGTTTGAAAAAAACGATGCATAATAAGCAGCTTTCATGTAATCTTCTGATGCCATTAAATAATCTATTAGAGTCTCATTAATTTCAGCAAAATCTTTATATCTTTTTTCGTAAATAGAAGCAGCTTTCTTGGATAAGGCCTTAATTTCATCATCTGTTAATAAGTCGATAAAATACTTTTTAACTTCATTTTTATAAAAGCCAAACACATACTCAACGTCACTGATACGTTTGTTTAATATCTTGAGCGTCTCCATCTCATAAATGAAATAGTAGGCATGCTCTTCATCAATTTCAGCATACTGAAGCAAGACATTTAAGTTAAAAACGCCTTTAAGGACCGATATTTTTTTTAGAATTTCCATATGTTCAGGAATGATATTTTCGACAAGTTTCATAATTTCAATATCATTCTCTTCTGAAAATTCAAATTTATAGCTATCATCTACCTGATCGAGGTTCCACTCTAATTTAGCTTCGTCAAAATAGATGACCTCTTCATACCAGAGTTTTTTCACTAAGTGTTTGGTTGTGCTAGGTTTACCCATCGATTCCAACATCAATCTATGGGTAAAACGATATGGAATAAAATTTATGCCCAATGCCTTTTGAACTATTTTTCCTGTTTCTTCTAGATTTAAGAAAGGCAGTTTAATCAACTTAATAAGGTCTTTATATTTTTGATAGGCCCTATCTTGTTCAGAACCTGTAAAAATCAGCATGAAATTGGCATGGCCCTTGTGCTGGACAAGTTGATCAAAGAAATAACGTTCATTTGAATTGATGTATTCCTCATCATCAATCAGTATAACCATATATTTGTTGTTACTGTATTCTACAAAAAAGTTGAATGCCCTATTGAGCAATCTCAACTTCTGATCTTCTAAATTAAAGTGTTTGACTTCTTTTAAATTCCATTTACTTGCAAGTTCCGGTAGAATTTTAACCAGTTCCTGTCCATACTTTTGGATGAGTAGTGGTGATACATCATCTTGAGTTGATATAAATGAAATAATCTCCTTAATGGCATAAAACATATCATTAACTGATTTTTTCGCATCAATAGCAACATATGCAATCCGATTAAATTTAGCAATATATTCTAATTCTTTTAAAACACGAGATTTCCCCATGCCGTTTTCGCCCTGAATATAAATGCCATTAAAGCCTTCAATTTTTTTCATATTTTCAAAAATAATCTCTTTGGATTCACTAATGACAGCTTCTCTTCCTACGAGAATTGTCTTATCATGAATTCTGTCATAAAATTTGACATCATCATTTTCAATTTCTATCCAAATTAACTTTTTGAGTTCTTCAATAAATTCACGGATATCTACGTGTCTCTCATCTTTAATGTGATTAGAGGCCCTTAAAATAAAGCGATGTATGTCGGTGTTATTGACATTCCTAGACAAACTTTGTAGCGATTTCAAGGTAAAATCCACACGGTAATAAAGATAATAAAACATGACACCAAGCGAATAAATGTCAGCTCTATAATCAATATCTTCACCCCATAGAATTTCGGGCGCTATAAATTGCTGATATCTCTCATGATCCAGCTTAAAGAAATAATCATTAATATAATTATTGGCAATATCTTTAAGTTTGAGTTTTATCTGCCCCTTATCTCTCACCAGAACAATTGAATTGAAATTAAGGTATTTATAGACTACACCTCTAAAATGTAGAAACCGAATGGCCTTACAGAGCTGCACAATCACACTGTTAATTTCTGATTTATTGAGTTCGTAATAAGGAACAACTGAATTTTCATCGTAATGTTCATAGGTATAAAAAAACTGTTTACGAGTTACTCTACTCCCATTTATGGTGTAAATCGGTTTAAACTCGTAAGCAGTTAAAATATTATTGTGGATATAGGTGGAAATATCTACAAAATTTTCCTCCATAGATTTCATGAACTCATAATTGGAAATCTCAGTGTCAAATATGCGAATGCGTTTAATTTGGTGATTTTTTTTGATATCTTCTACCAAATATTCAACAACACTACTTTCTCTCGATAAAGTTTCCAGAACGTGATATCTATTGTTAATGACTTTCAATTTATTGTTCCCCCACTATACTTAAACACCAAAACTGTGGTTAACCCACCTTACAATTCGACTTTCTCATTAAAAATTCTAAAGCTTTCATCTATACCATTAATGGTCTCTTCACTCAACTCAGACATAATTTCCGAAACGTAATTACGACGTGTCTCCATTACACTTTCCAGAAGTTCGTGTCCTTTTTCAAGAACTGTTATTCTTACAATTCGTCGATCATTTTCATCTTTAACGCGTTTTACAAGTTCATTCCTCTCCATGCGGTCTAGCAAATCTGTAACCGTACTACATGCTAAATACATTCTAGAGCTTAATTCACCTATTGTTAGATTCTGTTCATAAATCAAGTATTGCAATGCTTCAAACTGAGGTGGTGTGATATCAACATCATTTAATATCTCTCTTCCCTTCTTTTTGATTTTATAGCAAACTCGTCTTAAATTTTCTTCGATTCTAACAGTTCTTTCATCCATTACCAATAGGCCTCCATTTTTTTCTTTCATTGTCTTTAACCTAAAAAGTTGTTTAAAATTTGATTATTATGATATATTAATAAAATAACCATATTTTAACAACTTTCAATGTATATATTCTATTTTACAGAATAATAGAACTTAGGTAAACTAAATTTTCGAGATTCATTGAATTTTTGTAAAGTTTTATGATAAAATGATATATAAGTTTGCTATTCCATGGAGGAAACATGAATAAAATCAAAGATTACTTTAGAAAAAATAAAGTAACGATTATGGTCATTCCTAAATCCCAAAAGAGTATCAAGCAATGGCACTTCAATTTAGCATTGGCATTCACAATACTGATTCTTCTAATCCTCGTCAACGTCGCATTGCTTACAACGACATTAACAACTCAATTACATTCTAGTTCTTTAACAACTCAAAATACGACTCTTAATGAAAATTTAAATATACGAGAAGACCAAATCACTTCGCTTCAAAGCATTAATGACTTAAGACAAGAAGAAATCAAAGTCTTAAAGGGTTCACTTGAAGAAACGCTAAGTTATATGGATTCAAGACTTCGTGAAATGGAAACCGTCCAACATAACGTCTCTCAACTTGTATCTATGTTCAACCAAGATACAAACTCGAACATTAAAATGCCTGTGAGCAGGTCCTTTGATCGTGTTATCAACACATCATCAGACTCTTTGATCCCACAGGATGATGCTTTGCTGTATCAAATTGAGACCTTGATCAACAACGATGATATTTCCAAACTCATTATCGCACAGGGTGACCAATATTCTGAACTCATCTCTAAGTTACAGTCTCAAATGACTTATTTGGAGTGTCGACCAGACCGATATCCTGCACAAGGTATGCTTACATCGCGCTTTGGTATTAGGAAGGACCCTGTCACTAAAGTCACCGCTAATCACAAGGGCATTGATCTTGCCAACGTCTCAGGTACCAGTGTTTACTCTGCTGGTAATGGCGTCGTTATATTTGCAGGTTGGAACGGCAGCTTTGGCAATGTTGTCATCGTAGACCACGGTTATGGCTATAAAACGGTTTATGCCCACCTTAAACAAATTAAGACGACTAAGGGGGCAACTGTAAAAAAAGGTGAACTTATTGCCTTAATGGGCTCATCAGGAAAGAGCACCGGAACTCATTTACACTTTGAAATAAGATACAATGATTCACAAATAAATCCACTCAATATATTAAAAGAAAAGTAGGAGGTTAATCATGTTTCCAAAGAAAGAGGTTGAGTTTAAATTTGACATTATAATCGGTCCAAGTTCAATTATCAAGGGGGATCTTGAGAGCGAAGGCAGCATAAGAGTTGATGGAAAAGTACTTGGTGATATTAAATCCCTAGGCAACATCATCGTTTCTGAAGACGCCTACATAAACGGTAGCTTAATGTGTACAAACGCTGATTTATACGGTATTGTCGAAGGCAATGTCAAGACCAAAGGAAAGATTAATCTCTACCATAAAGCTTCATTAAACGGTGATATTATCTGTAAGAGTTTCAACACAGAAGAAGGCGCAACCTTTAAAGGCAATTGTTTTGTTGATCCAGAAGAAGAGATCGTTATTGAAGTGGATGCAATGATATCTGAGCGAAACCTCGATAAAATCAACAATAATCTCATAGATTTTAAGAAACAACAAGACCATAAAATTAAAAATGATAAGGTTGCAACTGAATCAAATGCAGCCAATCAAAACCCAAATGCAAATCAAAATACAAATAATAATGACAATAGAAACAACACTAAAAAGGCATAAAAAAATAGCGACTAGGTCGCTTTTTTTTATGTATTGCCCAGAATGCCGTCACCCAATAAATCTCACACCACACCCCAACTAGGTGGGTGGACTATCTTCTGTTTCTGACTTCTACCAAAATGCAGCTTGCCATACGCAGTAGAACACGTTCTCCCTACGATTAAACAGTGGTTGAATTTATCAGGTGACCAACACCCCAGTACACTTAATTTATTATACCACTAAATCCTCTAAATTACAAATTCCTTAGCGATTCCATCAAAGTTTTCATATCATTTGGGAGTGGTGCTAAAATACGAATCGGCTCATTGCCACGAGGTTTTCTAAATGCCATCTCAGCACAATGAAGGGCTTGTCGATCTATAAGTTCAGATGTAGAACCATAGAGATGATCACCCACGATACCATGACCAATATGTGCCAAATGAACTCTGATCTGATGTGTTCTCCCTGTCTCTAAGTTGATTTTCAATAAAGCATAACCTTTGAAACGCTCGATTACTTCATAATGGGTAACCGAAGGCAAACCATCTGGTCTAACAATTCTTAATATATCCCCTTCATCAGCTCTCTCAATAGGTTCATTGATTGTCCCCTTGTCATCCGCTGGGCACCCTTTTACCACTGCATAATAAACTTTATCAACCTCATCATTCTGCATTTGCTCTGAGATAAATTGTTGAGCATATGCATTTTTAGCAATAAGGACGATGCCTGTCGTATCACGATCAAGTCTGTTTATAAACCGCGTTTTAAAATTCTGACCACTCTTATATTGATAATAAGAAATGGCATTGGCCAACGTGCCCTCAGGATGCCCTTTAGTTGGGTGCACCACTAAAAAAGGCGATTTATTAATCGCCATCATATCAGCTGTTTCAAATAAAATATCGATTTCAATATCGTTTGGTTCAAAAGTATTTTCGTCATGATCTAGCATCAATGTAATGACATCATCTGTAGAAACCGTACGATTGACTGACGTTTTTTTTCGATTCAGTAAAATGTTGTGGTTGCTTTTGCACTTTCTTATAAGCCGACTTGATATATTCATGCTGGTGGCAATCACATCAATTACCTTTAAACCCTCATCTTTTGCCTCTACCCTGTATTCCAGTTTTAGAGTCTCATCATTTATAAACATATTTCTCCTTAACGTAAATTAAAAATTGTATCTTAAAAGTAAGTATGAACCGGTTTCAAGTTCCTTAATAATGATGTAATGTCTATATTTATAAGATGCAATTTCACGTATACGTTCTTCATCAATATTCTTGGAAAACTCTACGATATCAACATTTGCCTTCTTCCAACCACATCTTAAAAGTTTGGAAATATTGTCTGTACCCAAAAGTTCTAATGGCATAGAACCATAAACGTTTCCAAATATAATCTCATGACTTGACCAAAATTCATTGTGTTGCTCCATAGCACCTGATTCAAGTAATTCTTCTGATCTTTCTTTTGCAAAGTACTCTATTTCATTACCTTCATAAACATTGACAAAATGCATGGGTTTATATAAAAACTCAATGGTATTGATGATTTTATAATCATGGTTTTTATTTGCCACCGGTTGGATGACAATTTCATCTTCTTTTACGTGTGTTGACCAATATTCAGTCTTAATTTGACTTGAAATATTTTTGATGAGTCTGACATACATATCAACGTCTTCAGTTTCGTGAGATATTAATGCTTCCTCAAGTCTGCCAACAGCTTCCTTAAGATCTTCTATATTGTAATTCATGCTTCCCCCTAAATATATTTTTTGATTGCGTCAATAAGGAGATCAACAGCCTCTCTTTTTGTCCAATAATTGGTTACAAATCTATACTCCCCATTTTCCGGACCATTAATTTTCAACCCCTTTTGGTAAAGGTTTGAAATAAAATCCTCTGGGTTAATAGCCTTGTGAAATTTAACAAAAACCATATTGATATCCAAGCGATTATCCAAGACTTCAATCTTTTCGATTTCACTCAAACGCTCTGCTAAATACTTTGCATTTTCATGATCTTCTGCCAAATGATCAATCATGTCTTCAAGTGCCACAATGCCTGCAGCAGCTAAAAAACCAACTTGTCTTAAGCCACCACCCATGAGCTTTCTCATTTTTCGGGCTTTTTCTATAAACGCCTTTGAGCCGACCAACATCGAACCCACTGGAGCGCATAGACCTTTACTCAAACAGAACATAATAGAATCAGCACACTCAGCAAGTGCTTTTGGTTCCACATCAAGGGCTTTTGCAGCATTAAATAATCTTGCACCGTCGAGGTGAACCGGTATTTGATGCTTTTGGCCTAAATCATAGATCTTTCGCATTTGCTTAATATTGATGACACTACCACAAGAATGCGCATTCTCAACACAAATTAAACCGGTATCAGGATAATGTATGTCTGACGCTCTAATCATGCTCTCAATTTGAGTCGTACTCATAGAACCATTATTGGTCTGAACCTGTCTCAACTGAACACCCGAAATAACAGCTGCTGCTCCGACTTCATGCATCATAATATGACAGTCGTGGCCAAGAATGACCTCGTCGCCTCTTTTTGTATGTGTCAAGATCGCTAACTGATTTCCAAAGGTACCGCTTGGAACAAACAATGCAGCTTCTTTTCCAAGTAAAGATGCACTCATTTCCTCTAACGCTTTTACCGTGGGATCATCTTCATAAACATCATCTCCGACGATGGCTTTTGACATCATTTCTCTCATACGATCAGTGGGTTGCGTTACAGTATCACTTCTAAAATCATAATATTTCATAGCGTCACCTTATCCTCTATTTAAATTATTTTGACTTATCATAATAAAAACACTACATAGATTATACCATAAAACCAATTTCACTGAATAGTACTATGCATAAAGAAATATTCCAATGCATATTTTGGGGATAATCCGAATATTATCTTTTTTAAATTTGAATTACCTTATTTTGCCTATATCCATTCACAAACCTCAAAATCTTGTACACTGTATTTTTAAACGCTCATAATCCTAGTTCCGCCAGTACTTTAGAAGATATCTTGTTTTTACATTTGATCAAGACATGCTTTTATATCCAACAAACAAGTGTCCTGCAAAACCTCAAAAACACGAACATTATCTTCATTTTTATAATGTTAATTTTCCATAATACTTTCTTGTATCAATTATAATACAACATTTACGAGGTTTTGAAGTTTAAAATAAATCTTTACATTTTATTCTCTTGTGTTATAATAATTCATTATATCAAGGTGTCAGAACCAAACAGAGGAGGATTTTATGAAAGAATTGCTTTATATCATTAAAGCTGAAGACAAAGGTAAAGAAAAATTATCTGCACTGCTATCGGCTCACCCGGAAATTCAATTCGTCTCATTATTAGCAGTTGACTTTGGTAACAATCATACAGACGAGAAAGTGCCTGTAAGTCAATTACTCAATGACATAGATGGCTTTTTAAAGAATGGTATTCAAACAGATGGTTCATCCGTTTATTTGCCAGAAATCGCTACGATCAACAATGCTAAGGTTGACTTGATTCCTGACTTAACAGCAAATTGGATTATTGATTACAACTACAGTAACTTATTGGCAGATGGAACACCAGTAGGAACTTTATTAATCCCTGCTTTCTTAATCCACGATGACAAAGAAGTTTGTTCAAGAAGTGTCTTAAAAAATGCAGTCTCAAACTTCAAATCAGAAATCATCACACTATTTAACGCTTATCCTGATTTACTTGAGGAATTCCCAGAAATCGAAAATCCAGATGATATTGAAGATGTTGTATTAACAAGTGCAACTGAGCTTGAGTTTTGGGTAAAAACACCTGATACTAAAACGGATATCGAAAAGTTATCAGCATCTCAAAACCTCAAGGAACAATACTGGAAGAGAACCTACGGCCAAGTTAGAACTTCTTTAGAGCAATCTCTTGAGTTACTTGAAGCATATGGCTTCGAACCAGAGATGGGTCACAAAGAAGTTGGCGGTGTTTCTTCTAAACTTGCTGGTACAAATATCTTTACACATGTTATGGAACAATTAGAAATTGACTGGAAATATGACAAAACATTACTTGCTGCTGATAAAGAACTTATCGCTAAAGACATTATTCGCGATGTATTCGAGAAAAATGGTTTAAGTGTTACTTTCCAAGCAAAACCACTTGAAGGTGTTGCTGGTAGTGGCGAGCATCATCATATTGGCGCTGCAGTGGTTTTAAAGAACGGTAAGACCGTTAACTTATTCACGCCAAAAGTGATGTCAGAGTATTTTATGAGCAAAATCGGATACGGTGTTTTGATGGGCTTATTAAAGAACTATGAAGTTATAAACCCATTTGTATCCTCTACAAATGACAGTTTAAATAGACTTAAACCTGGCTTTGAAGCACCAGTTTGTATCGTTTCTTCATTAGGACACAGCCCTGAAATTCCTTCTCGTAATAGAACTGTACTCGCTGGCCTTGTAAGAGATATGAACAGCAAATATGCGACTAGATTTGAACTTAGAGCACCAAATCCTAATTCAAACACCTATTTATTATTAGCAGCAGTTTGTCAAGCTGGTCTTGATGGTATCAAAGCAACGCTTGCATCTAAATTGGATTTAAAAGCTGTTGAAGCTGGTTTTAGTAAAGCATATGGTGAAGATCACTACTATCTTGACAAAAATCGCGCTTACAGAAGTGAAGAGGATGTATTTGAAGATTTCACACCAGAAGAAAGAGATCGTTTATTTGGTGTGCCACCTAAAACGGTTTACGAAAATCTCATTGCTTTTGACAAATATGCAGACAAAGTTGCATTATTAACACAAAACAATGTCTTTACACCTAAAATCATCTCTTCATATAGATCATTTATGCTATCTGAGTGGTCTATTGAATTAAAAGAAAGAATTATCCCTTCAAATATCAGCACAATCAGACGCTTTAAGAAGTTACATGGCGAAGACGAAATCTCTGATTTAGACGTTGTTAACTGGGAAAAAATTAAATCTTTAAAAACATTCTTAATGAAAGACTCTCTTACTACGAAGTCGCTCTTCACTAGAATAAGAGAAGCACTTGATAAAGAAGATTTCCAAACTGCTTCTGACCTTCAAATTAAAATGAATGAAACGATGACATTGCTTACTAAGCACTATTTAGATTACAAGAGAAATCTAATCATTCTTGAAGAAAAATAAGCTGTTGAATTTTTTATAAATTTTAAAATTGATAAAAAAAAGGGTAACACTTGGATGATTTAACATCCAGTGTTACCCTTAAATTTTTATTTATTTTGACTAAAATAATCTGTGTACGAACAAGCCACTTCTTAACTTTGGCTCAAACCATGTAGATTTAGGCGGCATAACTTCTCCAGCATTTGCAATGTCAATTAAGTCATCCATCGTTGTTGGATACATTGAAAATGCAACTTCAAATCCGTTAGCAACTCTTTTCTCAAGTTCTTTTAAGCCTCTGATGCCTCCAACAAAGTCAATTCTCTCATCTGTTCTTGGATTCTCAATGCCCAAGATCGGATGTAAAAGATTCTTTTGAAGAATTGAAACATCAAGTCTATCAACAGGGTCATTCTCATCGAAAATTCCCTTATGAGCGGTTAACTTATACCAAGTCTTATCAAGGTACATTCCAAAAGTCGCTCTTGTCATAGGCTTATAAGGCTCATCTTGACTTGCCTTTTCTACATCGAACTTCTCTGAAATCAACTTGATGAACTCTTCTTTAGAGTGACCATTTAAGTCCTTAACCACTCTATTGTAGTCCATAATAAACAAGTCTTCATCTGGGAAGATTACAGACATAAAGAAGTTAAACTCTTCATTACCCGTATAATCAGGGAATTGTTCTCTTCTCTTTAAACCAACTTTTACAGATGATGCTGATCTGTGGTGACCATCAGCGATATAGAGGTAATCAATACCATCAAAGATAGCAGAAATTCTGCTTACTAAAGATAAATCATCTAACTTCCAAACGATGTGCGTAATATCATCTTCACTTGTAAAGTTATATACAGGCATATGGAATTTGATCCAATCGTTAACGATCTGATTGATTTCATCATTTTTTCTATATGCTAAGAAGATTGGCGCGGTATTCGCGTCACAATGATCAAAGTTATTAATTCTATCCACTTCTTTAGCAGGTCTTGTAAACTCATGCTTCTTGATGACATCGTTCATATAATCATCAATTGAAGTACAGCCCACTAAACCAGTTTGAACTCTACCGTTCATAATTTGTCTATAGATATAGAAAATTGGTTGCTCTTCAGTTTCAAGTGTACCTTCAGCAATAAAACGGTCTAAGTTTTTACGAGCAGTCTCATAAACAACTTGATCATACGGATTTTCAACTTCTGGTAAATCAATTTCAGATCTTACGATGTGCAAGAAAGAATACTGATTATCGCCAGCCATTTCCTTTGCTTCTTCTCTATTCATTACATCATATGGTAATGATGCCACTTCTTTCGCTAATTCCTTTTTAGGTGTTATGCCCTTAAACGGTTTAACTACTGCCACTACAGCACCTCCAGATTTTTTTTATTACAAAATGAATTATAAATTAAAAAAGTTTTTGATTACCGAAATGGTCTCGCCACCAATTCTCTCTTGAGCTTCACCTGTTGAAGCGCCAATGTGTGGTGTACAAGATACTTTAGGATGATCTACCAAGGCTTGGTTCTTCGTAGGTTCCTCTTCGAAAACATCGATGCCAGCACCTGCAACTTTGCCACTATTTAAAGCGTCAAGAAGTGCGGCTTCATCTACTACGCCACCACGAGCCGTATTGATTAGATATACGCCATCCTTCATCATATCAAATTGTTCTTTTTTAATCGTTGCACCTTTTGTTTTGTCAAAAGGAATGTGGAGTGAAATATAATCTGCTGATTTTAACAAATCATTCATTTCAACATATTCGAACTCAGGGTATTGCTCAAGCTTACCACGTCTATTGGTATAAATGACTTTCATACCTAAGGCTTTTGCTCTAATCGCAACCTCATACGAAATTCTGCCCATTCCGATTAAACCAAGTGTCTTACCATAAATTTCAGTTCCTGAATAATGTTTTTTATTCCATTCACCCTTCTTCATGGTAACATTAGCCACATGGATAAAACGTGCAAGTGCAAACATATGTCCAATAGCAAGTTCAGCAACTGCTGCACTGCTTGAGTTTGGTGTATTTCTAACTGCAAAGCCATTTTCTTCTGCATAAACATGATCAATATTATCAATACCAACACCCGCTCTAATCATGAGCTTAAGGTCGCCACCTTTAATTTGATCAATTAAATCCTTACGAATTTTTGTTGCAGATCTAATAACGATAACATCAGAATTTTTCATTTTGTCTACTAATGCATCACCATCATAATGATTAGTATCTACCGAATGACCTTCACTAACAAGTGCATCCACTGCACTTTTGTCCATGCCATCATTTGCTAAAATTCTTAAACTTCCCACTTGTTCGCCTCCTAAAGATATTGAATCATTCAAAATTGAATTGACAATTATAAGCCTAAAATATCTTCAATTTCTCTTAAGAGTTCTTGAAGTGTTTCCATTTTTGTGTCTGCCATATGAGCAATTCTGAAAGTCTTATCTTTTAAGTCGCCATAACCATTAGAAATCATAAAGCCACGTTTAGCGAGTTCTTTATTTAAGTCTGAAACACTGATTTCTCTCGTGTTTTTAATTGTAGTCAAAGTATTTGATGCATATTTTGGCTCAGCCAATAATTCAAAGTGTTTTGCACCCCAAGCTCTTACGACTTGTGCCATTTCAAGATGTCTTGCAAATCTAGCTTCAAGTCCCTCTTCCATGATTTTATCTAATTGATAATCAAGAGCAAACATATGCGCTAATGAAGGTGTTGAAGGATATTGATAGTCTTTCTTTTGGATGTAGTCATAAAGTTCAACCAAGTCAAAATATAAGCCTCTGAACTCTACTTGCTTTGCTGCCTCATATGCTTTCATAGAAAGCGAGCAAACAGCTAAACCAGCCGGTAAGCCTAAGCACTTTTGAGTTGATGTGATACAAATATCTACGCCTAGTGCATCCACGTCAATTTTAGTACCGCCCATTGAGCTTACTGTATCAAGGCAGAAAATAACATCAGGATATTTTCTAACAACTTCAGCAATTTCTTCAACAGGGTTCATGATACCTGTAGAAGTTTCGTTGTGAGTAACAGTGATTAAATCATACTCACCTGTAGCAAGTGCCTTTTCAACCATTTCTGGTGTTGTCGGCTGACCTAGCTCAGATTTAAAGATGTCAGCAGGTACGTTGTTTGCTTTAGCCATTTTGTACCATCTGTCTCCGAAAGCGCCTACTGAAAATACAGCAGCTTTTTTTCGAGTACAAGATCTAATTGCACCTTCCATTAAGCCACTTCCTGAAGAAGTTGATAATAAAATTTCGTTCTCAGTGTACATTACTTTTCTCATTTTGTCAGAAATACTTCTTTGTAAAGCAGAAGCATCCTTAGTTCTGTGTCCAATTTGTGGTGTTGCCATTTTTAAAAGTACGTCTTCACTTACGTCAACTGGTCCTGGAATAAACAATCTTTTATGCATTCAAATCACCTCAAAATAAATTATTAAATCAAGTTTATCATAACATTTAATCAGACCAATAACAACATTTGTCCCACATAAAAAATTATTTTCTTCTTAATTTATTTTAACAATTGAAATTTTAATGCAAAAAAGCATCAAAGCTTGAAAAAAGAACGCTTTGATGCTTTTATGCATTGTAATTATGTGCAATGACATCACTAAAATTCATGTCATTTTTACTTAAGTTTGTACTTATAAAGCTACAATTATCCCCTTATGATCCGCATATAAAGAAGATAAACCAGCACATTTTATGTTAAAAAGTTCTTCAACGCCAGGTGTCTTTCTGAGTGCTTCTTCGATCTGACTTGCTCTTTCATAATTACCAACATGGGTTATGGCAACAAATTTTTTCCCGTTTTTTAGAATCTCTTCTTGCAATATTTCAACGAGTCTCAAATAGGCCTTATTGGATGTTCTTACTTTTTCGATTAATTTGATTTCGCCATTTTCATCTGCGCCCATAATTGGCAATATCTTAAGCGTCGAGGCAATCATACCCTTCCATTTAGAAATTCTACCGTTTTTGATCAAATTGTCTAGAGATTCAGATATGAAATAAACATGGGTTTCATCAATATACTTCTCAACAATCTCAACAACTTTTTTGGGATCTGTTACCTCTTTTTTAACCTCATGAATCATACGGGTCACAAGTGTTTCAGATGAGGCTGCCCCTAAGGAGTCAAATATATGAATAAACTTCTCACCAGGATGCTCACTTTCATATATGTTCTTTGCAAGTACTGCACTGTTATATGTACCACTTAAATTAGCAGAAATTGTCACCACATATATTTCGTCTGCATCACCATCAAAATGGGCCATAAAATCATTGGGAGATGGACATGCAGACTTTGGTAAATTAGTCGAATTCACCATAGCATTTACAAAGTCATCTACATTCAAGTTCTCGTTATCAACATATTCAATACCGTCAACATAAAGTTTAAAGGGTACTATTTCCACAGGATAGCGTTCTAGAAACGCCTGATCTATCTCATTGCTACTATCAGCGATTACTTTATACATATTACCAACTCCTATTTACTACAATATACTTATCTTGAAAGACTATCTTTATTATACGCTACTATTTCAAACATTACAAATTAAGCGAAAAAAAACCGTACAAAAAGTACGGCTTTTAATATGATCATTTATTTTAATCCTAAAACTAAATCTTATAAATCTGAAAGACTAAGAATATGCGCTTCTTTTTCAATCGCTAATTTTTCGAGTGCCTTTACTTTTTCAGTGGTTTGAGCCACAAAAGCTTCATCTTTAATTGAACCAAGGTTAATCTTTACGTTGTAAAGTGCAGATAAAATAGCAGTTCTAGCCATCATAGCGGCAACCAAAGCATCAGTTTGTGCATTGGCATTGCCTTTTTGTACTAAAACTTCAATCATTTCAAATAACTCAGACGTTTTTGCAGCAACTTCTAGTGGAACACTAGCAGCATATGCCATTCCCTCTTGGATTAAACGACTTCTCTCAGCTTTTTCTTCGTCTGTTTCCTTAGGAAGTTTGTAAGCTTTCATTACTTTGTCAAATGAGTTGGCATCCTTATCGATCAAATCAACAAATTCTTGTTTAAATGCGCTCATTTTCTTAGCAATAACTTCCATTTCCTCTGAAACAGCTTCATAATTCTTCTTACCTACCGTTAAATTTGCAACCATTGCTGATAAAGCGGCAGAAATAGCAGAAGATAATGCCGCTATACTGCCACCACCAGGTACTGGCTCATTAGATTCAGTTTTATCTAGAAACTCTTGTAAATATAAGTCTTTTAACATGGTAATCTCCTTTGTGATGTTCATTATACTGATTATAAGGGTTGATCATTGTAAAGGTCAATAATTTTAACGCCATTTTTGACAACCTTTTCAACCGTACTAACAGCAATGTGGTAAGGCAGGAATTTGTAGGATGGGAATTCGTGTACCACAAGGTCCGCACGCTTTCCAACATCTATACTACCAATTTGATCAGCCCTGCCAAGTGCAGCAGCACCGTTAATTGTGAGTGCTGTAATCGTCTCCTCTATCGTCATGCCCATTTGGTTTGTTGCAAGTGCAATTAACAATGGAATTGACTCTGTAAAACAACTGCCTGGGTTGAAGTCTGTTGATAAAGCTACAATACAATCTGCATTCATCATGTCCCTAGCTCTAGCATAATGTTCTTTTAAGCTAAATGCTGTACACGGAAGCAATGTTGTTACCACGCCTGCTTCTTGCATCATTCTAATGCCCTCATCAGAAGCTTGTAATAAATGGTCTGCTGAAACTGCGCCTAAAACAGCAGCAAGTTCAGCACCGCCAAGTCTGACAATTTCATCTGCATGGATCTTTAACTTTAAGCCATAACTTTTAGCCGCACTTAAAAACTTTCTACTCTGCTCAACGGAAAACACATTTTCCTCACAGAATATGTCTGCAAATTCAGCTAAATTTTTATCGACAACCTCTGGAAGCACAGTATCAATCATGTAATCGATAAACGCATCAGGATTATCCTTATGTGTTTTTGGTCGAGCATGTGGTCCTAAAAATGTTGGGACAATGTCCAGAGAGTGAACTTCATTAAGACGTTTCATAACCTCTAATTGTCTAATTTCAGTCTCTAAATCTAATCCATAACCACTTTTACCTTCAACAGTTGTGACACCAAATCTTGCCATGCTATTTAGGCGTTTTACGCCAACAGAATACAAGTCCTCAAAAGTTGCGTTTCTGGTACCCTCAACTGAATTGACGATACCACCGCCCTTTGACATGATTTCCATATAACTTTGTCCTCTAAGACGCCAGTCATATTCATCTTGTCTATAACCACCGAAAACAAAGTGTGTGTGTGAATCTACAAAACCCGGTAACACACATTTTCCACTAGCATCTATGATGTCATATCCCTTTGCTTCATAGTCTGATAAATTTAAAGCCTCTTTTGTAATTTCTTTTATAATACCATCTTCAATAATAACAGAGGCGTTATGGATGACATTTAGGTCATTCATTGCACTGCCAGGTTTGCCTTTAAACCCACTGCAAGTTACAAGCTCTGTTGCATTTGAGATGATCATATATCCTTTTTTCATAATTTACTCCATGATTCTTTTTTCTAATACTTGCTCATAAGAGAAATCTTCAACCCCAAGGTAGAATTCTGCAGTTCCAATTAAAGCATCCATTGGTACAAGACCGATGATTTCACTGCCAACGATTGTTACACCATATCTCATCGCTTCTACTCTAATCAATTCGAATGCTCTGTATAAAGGCGTTTTAGTAAAGTCAGTCATATTCATAGAAACTTGAACGATACCTCTGTCTTCAAGTTCGATACCGATTGCTTTACAGTATCTTAAACCGCCACTTAAATGTCTCACATTTTTAGCGATTTTATTTGCAATTTCAATATCATTTGTATTTAAGTTTACATTGAAAGCTACAAGTGGCATTCTTGCGCCAATTGCAGTGATACCCGCAGTTTCGTGAATTGCCACACCAAAATCAGGTTTCCACTCTTCTTGCTTAACTTTTTCGCCCATACCTTCAAATTGACCTTTTCTCAATTGAGCAAGGTTTTCTCTATGAGGTGCAGATGCCGATTTTTCATATAAGAAGCTTGGAAGTTCATACGTTTCATATAATGCTTGTGCAACGCTTTTAGAAAGTGCAATACATTCATCCATAGAAACATTTTTAATTGGAATAAAAGGAATAACGTCAATTGCACCCATTCTAGGATGTTGACCTTCGTGTTTGGTCATATCGATTAATCTAATTGCAGTACCTGCCGCTTCAATAATTGCAGCTTTTAAAGGCTCAGGCTCACCCACAAGTGTAACAACAACTCTATTATGATCTTCATCATTGCTGTAATCTAATAACTTGAGGCCATTTTTACCCCTAAATGCAGAAACAATTTGCTCAATTTTGTCTAAATCTCTACCTTCGCTAAAGTTTGGTACACATTGAATTATTTTATTCATCGTATTTGCCTCCAAGAAAATATTTGTTTTCTTAATCATAAAGTTCTTTCGTCTATTTAACGTCCACTATTGAAAAAAGAATAGATAAAAGTTAAATACAACTTTTTTTATACAGCATTTGAGTCATCTCTCGATGACTCAATAAATTTTCAAAAGTGCTATTTGTCGATTATAAGTCTATTATCATTTTCAATTAATCATTACAAGTAAAGCTCTACCGTTTAACCAAATCATTCAAGTGCCAGCTTTAGCTTTAATTTTTCAATCATGTCAACGGTCATGCTGTTCAAATCGAATTTGGGATTCCACCCCCACTCTGCTCGGGCACATGAATCATCCAGCGAGTTCGGCCATGAATTTGCAATATTTTGCTTGATTGGGTCTATTTTATAGTCCATCGTAAATTCAGGAATGTGCTTTTGAATTTCCCTTTTAAGATCCTCTGGGCAGAAGCTCATTGCTGTGATATTAAATGCATTTCTGTGAATCAACTTTGAAGGATCTGCTTCGGAAATTTGAAGAATTGAATCTAAGGCGTCCGGCATATACATCATATCCATAAATGTATTGCCCTCAAGATTACAAGTAAAATGCTTTTCTCTCAGTGCCGCATAATAAATATGAACAGCGTAATCTGTTGTACCGCCACCTGGAAGTGCTTTATAAGATATCAGACCTGGAAAGCGTACCCCTCTTGTATCAACGCCAAACTTTTTAAAATAATAATCACAAAGCAACTCCCCAGCCACCTTCGAAACACCATATATGGTTGAAGGTCTTTGAATAGTGTCCTGCGGTGTTTGATCTGCAGGGGTACTTGGTCCAAAGGCTGCAATTGAACTTGGTGTAAATAGCATAGCGCCAGTTTCCTTAGATACCTCTAAGCAATTATACAGGCCATTCATATTCACATCCCAGAGAAGCCCTGGGTTTTTTTCTCCCACTGCAGACAAGAGGGCTGCTAAGTTGATAATGGTATCCACTTTATATTTTTTTACAAGCTCAAATAATTTGATGTCATCAGTAACATCAAGTTTTTCAAACAAGCCATTTTTTTCAACGGTTTCGTTCTTTCCAGCATGTAAATTCGTTGCGATTACATTGTCTACACCATATTGATTTCGAAGAACCTCAGTAAGCTCTGTGCCAATTTGACCTGATGCTCCAGTGATCAAAATCTTTTTCATATGCCACACCCCTTTCCAACTTATAGCATTGCGGTTTGAACATCCCAAACACCGTATAATAACAGTGCCCAGTAGATAATTATAGTCAATGGTATTAGAATCCTGAATAAGCGTTTAGATAACTTATGCTTAAACAAGAGCATGGCAATCAAGCTTCCCACTCCACCACCAAGAACAGATAAACCAAGAAGTGTTACTTCTCTTATACGCCATTTTCCCTTTATTGCAAAAAGCTTATCAAATCCATATGCTGCAAAACTGATGATGTTTATCACAGTTAAAACGATAAAAATTAATCTCAAATTCATGCTTACTCCTTCTAGACGTTACCTTACTTACATTTTATCTTATAAGCCTATTAATCGACTTATGTTGTTATAATAATCGGTTCTCCATTCTGAACGATAATGGTATGCTCATACTGCGCCACTAAGCCATCATTGACCGTTTTAAGTCCCCATCCATCTGACATTTCTCTTACCATGTTGGATTTATCTGATATAAAGGTCTCAATTGCAAGTACATGTCCAACTTCAATGCGTTCATTTTCGCTTTTGCAAAAATAATTTGAAATCGCTTGTGGTGATTCATGTAGTGATTTACCAATGCCATGGCCGGTCAAGTTCATAATCACAGTAAATCCATTTTCCTTGGCTTTCTTCTGAATTGCTCTGCCAATGTCATAAATTCGGTTACCAGGTCTAGCAGCAGCAATCCCTTCCATCAAGGATTGATAGGCTGTTAAACAAAGAGCCTCTTTTATTTCATGAGGATCCTCAGGTTGACCCACCACAACACTTTTACCAGTATCCGCATAATAGCCATCTAGCTCTGCAGATACATCGATATTAATCATATCACCTTTTTTTAGCATGTAATCATCTGGGATGCCATGAGCTGCAGTCTGATTTACACTGATGCAAGTAAACCCTGGAAAGTCATAATCATGCATGGGTGCTGAAATAGCACCATATTTATCTAAAATAGCGCCACCAAGTTCATCTAACATCTTTGTTGTAATACCTTCTTTTACTTGGGCAATCATTTTATCCCTGACTTCTGCTACAATCTTACCGATTTTTTCAAGTGCAATCTTTTCTGCTTCTGTTTTAACGATCATATATCTCCTCTATTCATAATGATTGTAAATGTGGAACCCGAGTTCAGCATCGACTCCACATCAATTTGTCCTTTGTGTTTGTTGACAACAATGTCTTGAGCAATACTAAGCCCTAGACCTGTATGTTGCCCTATGGGTTTCGTGGTGAAGAACGGATCAAATATTTTGGTTATTGCCTCTGAATCTATACCTGGTCCATTATCCTTAATATAACACAAAACATGTTCCTTATTCTCAAGTGTACAAATCTCAATGCTGCCGTCAGGCTGGTCTTTTAAACAATTAATTGCGTTTAATACCAAGTTCATCACAGCCTGTTTCATCTGACCCTTATTACAATAAATTTCTGCATTACTTTTGTATTTTTTAGTCACGGTTTTCACAGATTTTAATTCACTCTTTAAAATAAACAGAACTTCATCAATTATATCATTCATTTTTATTTTAACATAATCATCCTTGCTGTTGTCTCTAGCAATATTGCTTAAAGAAGCAATCATTTTTTTGATTTTATGAATATTGGTTTCACAGTTCATTACAACTTCATCAATCTTGAACTTTGTCTCATCGAGTATATCTTTAGAACT
>NZ_JBVBZF010000007.1:0-33655 GCF_057447755.1 Fusibacter sp.
AAGACTTGTGGAAGTTGAACAACAACATCACAGCAAATAAGAAGTTGTTAAGCATAATCAGTGTGGCTGAGAGTGAATCCATTTGAAGTTTCATTCCCATGGGAAAGGGAATGCCAGATAAGGCTTGAACTTGAATGACATCACTGGTCAAGAGAAATTTAACAGATGCCAAAAGTATGAGCGCTTCAAGGATAAGGGTCACCTTCATGAGCCATTTATTATGCAGGATATAAAACACGAGCCCTAGTATAATAGGACCTAAAACAAGTAGGATCATCTCAAACCTCCTCGTTTGTTTTTAACCTTATTCCAGTTGGTGGAACCGAATTTGTGATAGAGGGATATAAACATGGTCAAGCTGACAGCGGTAACCGATATGCCAACGACAATTGCTGTAATCATCAAGGCTTGAGGAATGGGATCGGCAACTGGAGCTTCAAAAGTGGTTCCAATGGGAGGAATTCTCCCATCACCATTGTTTATGGTTAAGAAAAATAAAATGATAGCAGCCTGAGTAATGCTTAGTGCTATTATCGTCTTTACGATATTTCTTCTGGAAGCAAGTGCATAAATGCCAATCATAAAGAGAGCAAGGCTGACATTTTCACCGTTGATTAAGTTGAGTAGTTTATCTAGCTGCATAAAATCACCTTATTTCGTAAAATACAAATCTTATAAATATAATTGACATCCCACATGCCACCTTGATGCTTATTAATAGATTCATTAGAACTAAGTAATATTCATTGAATTGAGGCATTTGGAGGTGGATAAAGGTCAGCAAGAATCCCAATGGAAACAAAAAAATCAATGTTAATATAAGTTTTTCGAGGCTTCTAATCCTTTTAAGTGATGTCTCAATGCTTGGATCTATCAGGTACTTCAAAATAAGCACAGAAGCAATGATAGCGCCACCTTGAAAACCTCCGCCAGGTGTAATATGACCATTTAAAACAATATATAGGCCAAATATGATGACAAAAGGATATGTGATGGGCAGGGTTTTAGAAATTAAGATTGAATGATCATTCATCGAGCTCATCCCCCTCATGTATGGATAAATAGACGACACCTATAATGCTGAATAGGAGCATTAATGCTTCAAAAAGGGTGTCATAGTATCTGTAATTCAAATATATGGAGGTTACAACGTTTGTTGAACCTGTTTCCGAAAATGCATATTCTAGATAATGATTCGCTGCACTATATTGCGTATTATCAGCTGGTGAAGTCAGATGGAACATCATGAAAAGACCTAAAGTGCATAGGATTGCAATCGATTTTCGTCTCATTCAATCACCTCTTCCACTTTAATAAAGGTTACAGGCGCTTTAAATGGCTTTTCATCATTAAAAAAGGTAATTAATGAGTCCATTTTATAGTTTTCTGGATGCCCCCAAATTTTTATTTGGTCGGGCTCATTTAATATAATTAGAGCGTATTGATGGTGTTGCATGATCGCATCAATAGATTCCACTGTATAAATCATCTGAGGCTCAAGCTCTTGTTTGGCACAGTATTTTTCTAGGAGTCTTTTAAACTGCATGTGTTCTGAGGTTAAATGTGATTGGTCATCAAATTCTTCTTCAGATAGGCAGTAGTAAACTGTGAAAATCTTATATTTCTGAAGCGCCACCAAGTAGAGTATGGTTGAAATCGTACTACCAATCACGGCTTCAGCGATGGCGACATCAGGTGCGTTATAGAGAAGGTAGACAAATGAAATTGTCAGTGAAAATGCACCTAAATAGACCACGGCATTTCGCATCTTTTGAGTTTGGACTGTCATCACTGCAAGGATGACCAAGGCAATTAGTGCAAGCTTAAGCATAGATCTACTCCTTTTTTATTTTAAAACCACTATTGTAAGCGGATCGAGTGATTGCATGTGTAATCAGTGGGTTGACGATGAGCGCAAGCAAGATGATGAAGCCAACTTTTAAAGAAAAAAATGAAAACCCATGTCTAATGATGACACCGAAGAGTAAGAGTATAAAACCAGCTGTGTCAATATTTGAAGCGATTAAGATTCTTGAGTAGAAGTTCTTGAAGCGATAAAGTCCAAGTATGCCAAAACCTATAAAAATAAGTGCTAACCCCATGACAGATAGGGCAATATATTCTCTCATATTAATACCGCCCCTTCCGTTGAACATAGATTGACAGGAAAATGATACCAACAAACCCCAAAAGGGCATACACTATGGCAAGGTCCAAATACATCGAATAGTTTTTGAAACTTGCATAGAGCACTATTAAGGCCAGTAGTTTGGACGCAACCATATTGAGCCCAAGTAAGCGATCCCAAAGGGATGGCCCCAAGACAATTCTCAGAAGACTAAATGATAGAAAAATGATTAATAGAATTATTATGATTAACATAGGAAACCTCTTCTAAATATTTAAATAGCGTTCAAGCTTGCCTTTGATTAAATTGCCGGCAATTACAGGATTCTTACTTTTGGCATCAAGCCAAAGTACTTTAAGGTGGTTGTCCTCTAAATCAATGGTAATTGTCCCTGGCGTTAGTGTAATTGAGTTCGCAAGGATACATTTTTTAGTGTAGGTCTCTAGGTCTGTGTGAATTTCCACGATATCTGGATTGTTTTGCAATGTGATGATTTGATAAATTGTAATCAAGGCATTAGCATAGATTTCATAAAGTAAATTGATAAAATATATCAAAAGAGAGAACATATTAAAATCGAGAACATTGTAGAATGTATCCTTCAAGAGATACCGTTCTGTGAAATAAATGGTTACGATACTAATGGCTGCCCCAGAGGTTAAGATGAAAAAGGTGAGGTTTTCATAGAGTGCAACCCAGAACAGGGTGGTTATAAAATATAATTGTGAGTAAAAAAATAATTTACTTTTTTTCATCTGCAAATCCTTTCTGAATCACGGTAATGGTTATGTTGTTATTATTTTACCCTGCCATGGTGTCACTAAATCAGGTTATGGTAAATACTTGTAATAAAAAACCCTCCTAAAGGACACAAGGAGGGTGAAAATGATTTACTCGGTTAAATACAAAGTAACAAGCCTCATGGTATTTTCCATGGCTTGATAATGCGTTCGCTCCATACCATGTGAGGCATGTACGCCTGGCCCCACTAATGCGCCTTTTATGTTGTGCCCTGCACGAAGAGCAGCACCAACATCTGAACCGTAATAGGGGTAAATATCAACAGCATAGTTGAGTTTGTTTTTCTGAGCATGTTGAATTAACTCAGACGTCATATGGTAGTCATATGGACCGCCTGAATCCTTTGCACATATGGAAACATCAAATTCTGTGCAGGTGAGATCATCTCCGATACATCCCATGTCCACAGCCAATAACTCTGAAATATCCTCTGGGATGAATGAAGAACCATGACCGACCTCTTCATAATTTGAAATTAAAATTTTTGTCTTGTACTTTGGCTTTATGCTGTTTTGAGAGAGATACTCCATAACGCCAAAGAGAATTGCTACTGAACCCTTGTCATCAATGAAACGAGACTTTAGAAAATCATTAATGATCGTTGTTTTGGGATCAATACAAATGAAATCACCGACACCGATACCGAGTGCTAGAACATCTGCTCTATTCTTTACAACTTCATCTAGTCTGATTTCCATGGTATCAGGTGTTCTCGCCAATGTGGATGCTTCTCTATGAACGTGTGCAGCAGGAGAAGTGCTTAAAAAAGTACCATGAAAGATCTTACCGTCACGCGTGTAGATTTTACAGTACTCACTGTCAAGTGTCGGTACGATAGGGCCCCCCACTAATGTAAACTTTAAAGTGCCTTCATTGGTAATGCTTCTGACCATGGCGCCGAGAGTATCAACATGTGCGGCAAGGCCAACGGTTTTCATGTGATCATGACCTTCAATCGTAATGATACCGCCACCCTTGTGAGTCAGCTCAAAATCATAGCCAAGCGCTTCTGCCCAACTTCCAACCAAGTTCATAACATTGTGAGTAAAGCCACTTGGACTGTCCGTATTCAATAATGCTTGTGCCTTTTCAAAAACATAGTTTTTATTAAATGTCATCGTCATAACGCACCCCTTTTTATGTCTTAATACGCTTATAACAAGTTTAACATTTTATGTCTTATTGTGCTAGATATTCATCGATTGATTTTAAAATAGAGTCTAATGTAGTTTGCTCTAGCATGCCAGGGTAAGCATAAAGGTATTCAAAGTCAGGACCTAGAAAAACTGACGTTGGAAATCCAGTCACATTGAACTGGCTCGCTAACGTTTGATCTTCATCAAGATAGACATTAAGAGAGAGCCCCTGCGATTCCAAGTATTTATTTACGGTTTCAGCATCTTCGCCGACATCTATGGCCAAAACATAGTATTTGTCGTTCTTGCTTAAAGCCTCAATTAGTGGCATTTCTTTTTCACAATAAGTACACCAAGTTGCCCAAAAGTTAATGACGATTATTTTATCTTTAAAATCATATAATTGAGCTGTTGAACCGTCTAAAGCTTTAAGTGTGAAATCAGGCCAAATATAAGGTTCGTATACTTCCGAGTCACCATCGTTTTGAGCTGGTTCTTGTGTTTTTGATTCTGATTCTGATGGATTTGCTTCAGGTTCAGTAGGGCTTGCTTCAGCTTCTGAGGTGAGAGTGTTATTAATATTTTCTTCAGAGATGGCTTCTTTGATATCTGATTTGGCACATGCCGTCAAAAGAGACAGGGATAAAATAATAATGAGAATGATGTTTTTCTTTAACATAGAGATACCTCTTTCTATAAAAAATAATTGACAATGACGCCAAGTTTTCCAGTAAACATCAATATGCCTAGAATAATCATAATGATGCCTGAAATCATGTTAATGGTTCTTGAATGTGCACTGAGTTTTTGCGTATATTTTTCCACCGTATTGATGAAAAGTGCCGTTAAAATAAAGGGGATAGCCATCCCCATGGAGTAGGTGAATAGTAGCTTAACGCCATCGGCTACATTGCGACTCATAGCAGCTGTCGATGCTAATATTGCGCCTAAAATTGGCCCAAAACAAGGTGTCCATCCAAATGCAAATGCCATACCCATGCCCACAGCAGTGATAAAATTCATCTTATGATGTGATTTTGATTTTCGATAGTCCTTACTCATGAAGGATAGTTTGATGAACCCCATTAAATGGACGCCAAAGAATACAATGAGCAGACCACTTATTCTTGAAAGTATGACTTTGTGGGTGGCAAATAGCTTGCCAATGGCACTTGCTGAGATACCAAGCAACATGAATATAATTGTGAAGCCCAAGATGAAGCCTAGGGTTTGAACCAACATTCGTTTACGCTTCTTGGAAATTTCATCTTCATTGTATGCCCCAGCCATATACATGACATATGCTGGAATAAGTGGTAGTAGACAAGGTGAGAAGAATGACAGGGCACCAGCAGAAAATGCAGCCCAATAAGTAACCTTTAAATACATGATTTGACCTCGATTCTAATTGAGAATATTATCAATTATTATAAACTAAATGATAAGTGTTTTCAATTATGTTATTGTTTTCACAGTTTTTAAATAAATATTGGAAAAAAACTCTATAATACTGGAAATTAGCCTTAGAATAAAGTAAAATATGTGTAAGTATGACATAATACTATTACTTTTTTAAATGGGGTGCGAGATATGGGTGATTATCGAATTACAAGAAGGGGTAAATGGGTTATAGGGATAACTGCCGTTCTTGGATTGATAGCTCTTATAAAGGGTTCAATATTTTTAGCACTATTTGGATTGGCAATCAGTACTTTCTTACTGAGTGTTAGCATATATGAAATCTTTATCAATCGATAACAGCACCCGTTTTTTTCGGGTGCTTTTTTTTATACACAAGAAATGTTATCTAAGTAACAAAATTTGAGCCAAAAGCTGTGAAGAGGAATGTTCAACCTCAAACAGCGTCAGCGAAAATTGTTTTGATGCATTGAAGATGCTTCAAATGTTACTCAAGTAACAAAATTTGAGCCAAAAGCTGTGAAGAGGAGTGTTAGGTCTCAAACAGCCGTTGACATAGAGGATTTTAAACAGGAGGTGCACATGATTCGATATGGCCCTATGATGTGTGTGATATTACTGGTCATAAGTGCTTTAATCATATTAGGCGGCAAACAAAAAATTAAGGTCCACATATTTAGTGGCTCTGTGTTTTTTCTTTGCGCCTTTTTAATTTCTATGACATATATTGAGTTCTATAACCTCAATCTTGAGCAGTTTTACGTGTGGGATGTCTTGCAAATCAACTCATTAGGGTTAATTCTTTCATTCACTTTTTTCTCAGTAAACATGTTGATTATATGGTTTTCAAATTATGCCATCAATAAATACATAGAGCCTTCAACTTACAGGGCTTATTTTAGTGCTATCCTAATGATGAATGCCTTTATAACAATGATTTTATTTTTGGATGATTTGCTATGGATTTACATTTTCTATTTTCTTGTGATCTTAATGTCCTATAATCTGATTCGCATTAAAAACAAAGTGGCTGTTCAATATGAAAAGATAAAGTTCATAGTACTCAACCTCTTCGGCCTCTTATTGCTTGCCATAGGATTTACCATGCTATACAGGTTGTCTGAGACGACGAGCATACACCTGATTAAGCATTATATTGATGGCAATCATATTAATTATTTAACCTTGAGTGTTACACTTTGCATGATTGGTCTTGGTGTAAACGGCGCTCTTTTTCCATTTTACTCTTGGCTGCCGGACTTGTTCAGTTCAACACCTGCACCCTTAAGTGCACAGCTTTCATCCATCACCATTAAGGTGGCGCCTATCATTATTATGAAAATCGCATATGACGGACTGGGTTTAATGTGGTTTTCAAGGATTAAAATGGACAGTGTTCTAATTGTCCTTGGCATACTCAGTATGCTATCTGGCTCACTGTTTGCCATTTATCAAAAAGACATCAAGAAAATGATTGCCTATTCAACCATTGCTCAACTGGGTTACATCTACTTGGGCATCGGGCTAGCGAATTACTGGGGGATCAGAATTGCCATCTATCATTTAATAGCACATACCCTTACTAAGTCTGCGATTTATCTCAGTGTCAGCTCAATATACGAACAAACTGGAACCACAAGGATTTCAGAACTTAAAGGAATTGGCAAGGAGATGCCTGTAACGCTCTTTTGCTTCAGTATGGGGGCCCTATCCATGGTTGGGATTCCCTTGCTACCTGGCTTTATCACAAAATGGTATTTGTCTTTATCGGCGATTTCAAATCAAATGCTCTTGCCAGTTTTGGTGATCCTAATCAGTTCTATATTGAACGCGACCTATTATTTACCAATTATCATCAATGGCTATTATGGCAAACACAATGTATCTGATAAAGTGTTTTTAGCCAAAGCAAAACCGCTAAAGGAAGTTGTCCCCCTAATCATATTAGTGGTCATTATGATTTTGTTTGGCGTTTTTTCGAATTTGTATTTTAATTTAAATCCGGTCCATTATTTCTACTAAAGGAGGGCAATGATGAGCTTGATAATTCTATCCATATTGTTTTTGCCCATATTATCGGGGCTGATAAACATTACGCTTTTTAAACAGCAAAAACATCTTTCCAAAGGACTCATGCTCTTTATAATTGCCTGCATCATCGAGCTTGAAATTTACTTGATTAAGGGTCATATTGGCGCAGAAATTTTTGGTATTCAAATACTTGGTCCAATAAGGCTTCATTTCAAAGCAGATGGACTGGCGTTGATTTTCATGATACTTGCCAGTGTTTTATGGTTTTTTACTGCCTGTTACAGTTTTGATTACATGAAGGGTGAAAATCGAGAATGTGTCTTTAATGGCTATTTCATGTTTGTTTTAACACCCGTTTTAGGGATTGCCATGTCGGCCAATCTAATGACACTCTATATCTTTTATGAACTTCTAACCCTGTCCACATTTCCCCTTATTATCTTTAGAGGGAGTGATGAAGCCCTGCAACTTGGCAAGAAATATCTGATTTACTCCTTCATGGGGTCAAGTCTTATCATTGCTGGGATGAGCCTTTTCTATTTCCAGACAGGACAGCTGTCCTTCTTACCAAATCTAAGTGCTGAAGGACCTTATATGACCTATAGTTATATTTTGTTATTCTTGGGCTTTGGCGTTAAAGCGGCTTTGGTGCCCTTCCATAACTGGTTGCCCTCAGCTATGATTGCACCAACGCCTGTAAGTTCATTATTACATGCTGTTGCGGTGGTGAAATCAGGTGTGTTTTCACTCATGCGTGTGACCTACTTTCTCTTCGGTTATCAATTCCTTAATGACCATCATGAAATACAAATCAGTCTTTTGATACTGATAACGATTTCAATACTGGTTGGGGCTTTTTTAGCCTTTCATCAATCCAACATTAAAAAGCGGTTGGCATATTCCACCATTAGCCAGTTAGGCTATATCATGCTTGGCATTGTATTATCAAATGAACTGGCACTCACTGGGGCAATTTTACACCTAATCAACCACGCCCTCATTAAAATTAGCTTGTTCTTTGCTGTTGGGATGATGTATAAACGTGCACATATCACAGAGTTTCATGAAGTAGACGGCATGGGTAAAAAAATGCCATTGTTATTTGGCATTTTCATGTGGTCGACGATTTCGATTATGGGCTTACCACCATCCAATGGTTTTGTAAGTAAGTGGTTTCTCGCGATGGGGGCTATTAATCAGGGCAGAATTTTATTTGTGTTCGTCCTGTTATTCAGTGCATTCATGACGGCAATTTATCTTTTACCTGTTGGGATTAACGCTTTTTTTAAAAAGGAGACAGTATCACATGAAATTGAACCCCTGAGTTTACTGGTGACAATTCCACTGATTCTTCTGACAATTGCAAACGTTTATTTGGGCCTTTTGCCTAATGGGATTATAAATTTTATTGATGAGCAAATCATTCACTTTGTCTTTTAAAGGGGGCGAAAAGCAATGGCAACCAATTTAATTTTACTGGTTATGGTGCCAATGGTGTCAAGTTTTATCAGCTTTATCATCGGTATTTATAATGAAAAATACAGAAACGCTTTTTTGCTTGGGATGCTCGTATATGTAGCTTATTTGACCATGCAATTTTATCGTACAATCCAATATGGGGGATCAGTGGATGTCTTCATCGGAAACGTCATGGGGACAGGCATTGTCTTTAAACTCAATATGTATCGATATGTCTTTGTGGTAATCACGGTATTTGCCTTTTTCATGAGTACCATATACTCCTTTAATTATTTGATCCGCTATGAGCATAGAAATCGGTATTATCTGTTTTTTATATTAACCTTTGCAAGTACCATAGGCCTGTTTATTTCGGAGAATATTATTAACATGTTTACGTTTTTTGAGATCCTATCGATCTCGATCTACTTGTTGATTATTCATGATGAAGATGAATATTCCCATGAAGCAGGCGAAATCTATTTGAACATGGCAATCTTTGGCGGTTTGGTTCAGCTGCTTGGCATTTTCATGCTCTATGCATATACAGGAACGCTTTTGATATCGGATATTGGGGAGGCCTTTACGCATTTAGGCATAGAACGCATCATCATTTCATTACTCATCTTTGTTGGCTTTGCTGTTAAAGCCAGTTTGTTTCCGCTACATGTTTGGTTGCCAAAGGCACATCCTGCAGCACCTTCTCCAGCCTCTGCCATTCTTTCCGGCGTCATGCTCAAGTGTGGTATTTTTGGCATTATCATGATCGCAAGAGATTTTTTAAACTTCGAAAGTTGGTTTTTGGACCTCCTAATGGTCATAGGGTTTATAAATATGATTACCACAGGGGTCCTTGCAATGTATCAAAGAAACCTAAAAAGGATTATGGCTTTTAGCTCCATGAGTCAGATTGGTTTTATACTTGTTGGCATTGCAGTGGTGGGAATTTCTAAAAATTATGGTAGTTATGGTGTTTTGCTCTATATTATTAATCATAGCATTTATAAGGTCTTGCTCTTTCTATGTGCTGGCGTAATCTATATGGTGGTTAAGGATCTGAGTCTGAATAAGCTGGTTGGGTTTGGAAAGAATCGCTATATTCTCTATGGCGTTTTCTTATTTGGATGTTTGGGCTTGATTGCCTTTCCGGGGACAAACGGCTTCCTCAGTAAAAGTCTGATTTACCATGCCCTTGAAGAATATGTGCACGTGAAGGGCAGACTTTATAATGTATTGATTGTAGCCTTTGAATTCGGCAGCATGTTGACTGTGGCATATACCCTTAAGATGTTTATGGCAATATTTGTATTTAAACCCAGAGGGGAGACTGGTAAGACGCCAGACAAACACATCAGTAAAATGCTTTACCTTCCGCTGGCCCTCCTTGCAATAGGTATCGCCTATGAGGGAACGCATCCGGATTTAATCATAACGTATTTAGGACCTGCGTCCAGAACGCTGGGTGGCGATGTGGACTTCACAACTCATTTTTATACACTTGAAAACATAGTACATTCCTTGACCATAACGGGGTTTGGTGCTCTGATTTATATTTTCTTTATTAATGGCACTATGAGAATTAAAATAGGGGATGACAAAATATATGTCAACCCCACAGTGAATTGGATTAGCTTTGAACGTATTTTATATCGACCGATCATGAAAATGGTCATTCATGGCATTCCAAGGCTGATCTTATTATTAGATGCCCACATTACCCTGGGAATTGCGATCTTTTTTAATGGGCTTCATCGCATGACCAAGATTAAGTTTAAGACGACAACAGACCGTGAATACAGTCTTGCTGAAGCACTGGCAAGTATGGAATCTTGGATCAATACAGTGAGTGGTAGTATTATCATTGTGCTCATTGCAACCATGGTGATTTATATGATGATTACCATTAGGCTAGGCTAATAAATTATAATGAGAATTTAGAAATAATGTCTACATCGCCGTCTTCTGAGATCACAATTGAAATACAATCTGAATAGTTTGGATTGTTGGCGATGGTTTCAACATATCTTATGGCTGAATTATATCTGGCGCCCCTTGAGGGGTCGCCTTTTTCAGTTGCAACGCCATCTAAAATTACGCCGATACCATGACAGAAGCCGTCTGTGTCGACGAGGATAGCACCATCAATACTGGTAATGGACTTTACTGTAGAGGCGTTTAAAAAGGTGGCATTAATAATGAAGCCTTGATTTCTTAGTCTAAAAGCTTCACTTCTGGCATTTCTGGAAATCACCATTATAGTCCCTTTTACTTGCTTTAAGGCTTCTAAAATCAATTTGTAGAGATTGAGAATTTTTTTCGTCTCTACATTTGGGAAAACCTTCTTAAATTCTGCACTGAAGTTGAAATAGCTGATTTTAGGCTTTGGAATGTAGACCTCTTCGTTGGTTACTTGCATAAGCTTATTGTTGTTATGGTTGAGTTGCCAAGAGTAATAGGTATTGAATTCAATGATGAAATAATGTCTTGAATGATCTAGGTGATAGGAGTCCTCTGTAAACTGAATGACACTATAAATATATTCACCATCTGAGAGCAGATAAATATCCTTTTTCGAGAGTTCTAATAATTTGCGGATGTGGCGATAACTTGACAGAGGAATTCGAGCTTCAAAGGTTAGAAGAAGCTTAATATGTGAAGTATCTGTTATCTCACCGATGAACTCTGGCTTTAAAATTAGAATTTTACCATTGCTAAAGGCTTTTTCATAACTCAATGAGGAAATTTTACTGAGCTTATCAAAAGGATTACTGATGCTTTCGTTTCCGATGATATCCATCAAAAGTGATTTTCCTGCATCCTTGAGCAGGTCGTTGATGCTTTTTTTTGTGAGCTCACGTTCTCCAATGAAGTTTACTGTACATTGATTGATATATTTTATGGTCTCTGTGATGATGGCATCTATAATAGATTTCTTTTTTATATCTACAGGTTCTGTAATTTTGTAGTATGAATCCAAAATTTTTCGATCGAACTTAAAAGCATATGTAAATATAATATTTTTGAAAGTAAAAAAATCAGCATAAAAAAGCATACTATTATCTGAGAATGCATTAGAAATGTGGAGTTCCATTAAATCACGTAAAAATTTTTTGCGTTCATATAAAAGTTCAATTGAATCGATGGAGGTGGGAATACCGATGACATCATTGGAAAATCTCATATTGATGAGTTCGTTTGCAACATCAAAAGTAACCAGAAAGAAGTCCGGCACGAGTTCATCATCTATTTTCTTAAAGAGGGTTTGTAGAAATTGATCTAATAGGGAAGACAAATCATGAACGTTTTTTATCAGCATATTGACCACCTTTTAAAGTTCTTATGCTTTATATATACCTTAAAAAGTGGATTTCAAAAAAGAATAAGCTGAAAACATAAAAATTTTTATAAAAGGCATAAAAAAAATGCTAAAGAAAACTTTAGCATTCAAGGAATGACTTTTCAACCGGTTATTTAACTGTAACATAGGGATTTACAGAGGGAGGTACAGCTAAATAAACCATTCTGTTGTTCGTCTTAATAATTTTAACATATTTAGGGTAGAGGTTTCAAGAAAGTTATTCATAAAGTCCACAAAAGCCTTATAAAAAAAATAGTTGTGAAATTTTCCTAGGCTAGGGTATACTATAGACTGACGTAATCACTAGAAAAAGTCGCGTCAAAAATAAAGTTAGGAGTGTCCCATGAAAAGTTTATTGCTAGTATCTAATGATGACATATTCATAACAAAATTTAACAACAGACTTGACCATGAGCTCTATGAATTAGCCAATGCATCTACTTTTGAGGAAGCTAAAATAAAATTGGATGAAAGCAAGTACTGCATGGTGCTCGTAGATTTATCAGATGAAAATGAAATCGAGGTCCTTTTAAGATATTTGAAACTGAAATATCCTGAAATCATTAGACTTGCAGTTATGGATGCTTCCACTTCTATGGACTATTACATGCCTAAACAGCAAAACAGTGCGCAAATGAGTTGGAAAAAGAACATAGACAATGAAGAACTCTTCATTATTATAGATAAAGTGATCGCGATCAACGACCAGGTAAAGAACAGTGAACTGGTAAATTTGGTTTCAAACTTTAAACACTTACCAACGGTTCCTGAGATTTACAATGAGTTAAATGTCCTTATTCAGGAAAATGCATCTGTTGAGGAGATTGCCTTAAAGCTTGAAGAAGACCCTGCTGTGACTTCAAATATTCTCAAAATGGCAAATTCGGCATTTTATAATGCTAAGACGGGTTCAATCAGGCAGGCCATTATGTATATCGGCCTCATTAATGTCAAAAACATCATTTTAACAAATGCCGTTTTTGGCAATGACGGCCTACCACCTAAAACAAGACAAATTCACTGGGAACATGTTAGTCTTGCCAATAAGATATTGAATGCAATGTATTTTGAGCTTCTGGGTAAGAAACTCAACAACAATATTTCTTCAGTAGGCTTACTTCACGATGTGGGCAGTATTGTTCTCATGAGCAACTTCCCCAAAGAATTTAAGGAGATTGTGGAGATTGTCAATACTCAGGAACATGTGAATATCAATTCGGTTGAAAAAGACAAAATTGGATTCAACCATGAAGAGCTTGGTGGCCATTTATTGGATTTATGGGGGCTGCCATATCCAATCATTGAATCAGCCCTTTATCATCATGAACCATTCAGTGAAAAGGTCATCAATAAAGAACTGGTGGTTAGCATGCACATCGCAAATTATTATGCTTGGAAATTCATGAACAACAATCATTATCAACAGGAGCTGGATGCGAGAGCCTTCTCAGAACTTGGTATCACACAAAGGATGTTTGATGTCTTTTTTGAAAATTTAAAGCGAAAGCTATAGTCGTTCAAGAGAAAATTTGATATGATAGGTATGAATAAAATGTAGAAGCTAACAGAAATGTTGGCTTTTATTATGAGAAGGGAGACATAAAATGTCTAAAGTATTAGTAAAAGTAAATGGTAGAGAAATTACAGAAAATGATTTAAATGCATTTTTTGCAACATTGGGACCACAAGTTCAAGGTCAATTCCAAGGTGAGCAAGGTATGGGTCGTCTTTTAGATGAGCTTGTTTATCAAGAATTGTTTTATGCAGAAGCAATCGATACAGATGTTGAAAATAGTCCAGCATTCAAAGCGGAATTAGATAAAATGAAAGAAAGCTTATTAAAGCAATTCAATATCAAAACTTTAATCGACAGTGTTGAAGTTACTGAAGCAGAAGCGAAAGCTTTTTATGAAGAAAATCCTCAGTTTTTCCAAACACCTGAACAAGTTCAAGCTTCACATATTTTAGTAGATTCAGAAGAAGAAGCTAAAAAAATCAAAGCTGAAATCGATGGTGGCATGTCTTTTGAAGAAGCGGCATCTAAGTATTCAAGCTGTCCATCAAGTGAAAAAGGTGGCGATTTAGGATTCTTCCAAAAAGGACAAATGGTTCCTGAATTTGAAGCGGCAGCATTTGAACTTGCTGAAAACGTAGTATCAGAGCCTGTTCAAACACAATTCGGATACCACTTAATCGTAAAGAAAGCAAGTCAAGAGGGTGGCGTTCAAGCTTTACCAATGGTTATTAATCAAATCATGCAACAATTGTTAATTCAAAAGCAAAACGAAGCTTACCTTTCAAAAGTTGAAGCTTTAAAATCTAAATATACGATTGAAAAATTCTAGTTTGTCTTATTGAGAAAGGGCGTTAATGTGTTAGTTAAAGATTTAAAGATTGGTGAAGATGTCACTGCATTTTATCTCATCAAAGCTAAAAATGTGAAAACTTCAAGTGCGAATAAACCATACATTGACTTTACCTTTCAAGACATTAGTGGTGAAGTAAATGGTAAGCTATGGGATGTTAAAGGTGATATTGAAAGCCTTTACAATCCAGGAGAAGTTGTTAAAATTCATGCCAGTGTGACACAATGGCAATCATCAGTACAGCTTAAAGTGATTAAAATCAGACCTTTACAGGAAGATGATGACGTGGATTATAGTCAATTTATACCTGTAGCACCTATTGATGCTGAAACCATGTACAATGAAATACTCTTCTTTGTGAACAAGATGATTTCGAAGGATATCAAAAAACTGGTTTTGGCATTGTTAGAAGAGTACAAACCCAAGCTTATGTATTATCCTGCTGCAAAGTCCAATCACCATGCCATTAAGGCTGGACTTTTGTATCATGTTTTAAGAATGCTTCGTTCAGGTGATGTCCTCTGCGATATCTATAAGAATCTCAATAGAGATTTGGTGTTCGCAGGTGTAATCTTACATGACATTGAAAAAATTCATGAAATGGATGCAAATGAGGTTGGCGTTGTAGGTGAGTATACTATGGAAGGTCAACTTCTTGGACATATTATCATGGGTATCAAAAAGATTGATCAAAAAGCCAATGAACTTAAGGTTGATAAAGAGGTTTCACTATTAATTCAACATATGATCTTGTCTCATCATTATGAAGCCGAGTATGGAAGTCCTAAAAAACCTTTGATTCCTGAGGGTGAGTTGCTTCACTACTTAGATATGATTGATGCAAGAATGTATGATATGAACAAGGCTCTTAAGGACCTTGATGAAGGACAATTTACAGACCCAATCTTTGTACTTGATAGAAGAAGACTCTATAAGTCATCATTAAGTCAATCTGAAGAAGATTAAACAACAAATTTAAGCTGAATGGCCATATCAATTTGAGATATGATGCCATTCGGCTTTTTTAATTGAGTTTGATTGGGGTAAAAGAAGTTACAACCCTATAGGGCAGACAGGTAAAACATTAATAAACAAGTAGGTTTCTATAGAAAAAGCACCTATCTTATTTTGATAAGATAGGTGCTTGATTGATTTTGTTAATCGGGAACAAATTATGCTTTGTCGATACAGCATTTTTTGTATTTCTTGCCACTGCCGCAAGGACATGGATCGTTTCTACCGATTTTTTCTTCGATGCGAACCGTTACAGAATCACTGTACTGTCTTTTAATTTCCTTTTGCTTCTCTTTTGTTAGGATTTCATCCCATGCTGGAATAGTATATAACCATTCTGCTTTAGCTTTGTGCATGTTGAAGAAAAGCTTTTCAAAGTCGATTGAAATATCGAAAGAACTTTCTTCTGTGATGGTTTCAAGGTCAATCTCAGTTTCAATACTGGTGTTGATACCATCTAAGAAACCTAAGCAAAGTACAGGCTCTAAGTCGTATTTCTTACCAAAATCTGCGATGGTGCTGGTGATTTTAGAAGTCTTACTTTCTAAGATATCCTCGTAAATGTTTTTTTCCTTTGATAGGTATTCGTTCCAAAATGCATCTGATTGTGCTTGATCTATGCCATTGCCTTCAAGTATGTTATTCCATGAATCATATAGTGTCATATTGAATCTCCTTTCACTCAAAATTCCAAAAATAAGTTTATCATAGAAATTAAATGGTTTCAACTTTTATATTTTTTGGTATAATCTTATAGTATGACATAATTCCATAAACTTAAAATAATTATTTGGCAAAATTGAAGGGAGCACAAGTATGAATTCTAATCAAATCAATGGCGCAATACATAGATTTAAAGAAGCACAAGGGAAGATCAAAGCCCTTAATTATGCCACATCTATGTTGTTCTGGGATGCTTCAACAGGAGCACCAAAAAGCGGAGCAGATGCTAGAAGTAAATCAATTGGTACGATGAGTGGTTTTTTATATCAGCTGACTGTAAATGATCAACTTGATCAAGACTTGACCTTGCTCATGGCAAATCTAGAAACACTTGATGAAATCACGAGCGTTTCAGTGAAAGAAGCCAAAAAAGAGTACGATAAACTCACCAAAATACCGATGGATGAATTTCAAGCATATAATGAACTGATATCCAAATCTGCAATGGTTTGGGAGGATGCAAAAGAAAAATCAGATTTCAAGATGTTTGAGCCTTATTTAGAAAAGGTCATCAATTATCTTTTGAAATTTGCTGACTATCGTGGTTATGAAGGTCATCCCTATAATCTCTATATAGATGATTTCGAACCTGGGATGTCAGTGGATCAATTAAATACTTTTTTTGATGAACTAAGAGCAAGAGTTGTACCGCTTCTTAAGAAAATCTCAGACAAGCAGCTTGAAATTGAGACTGGATTTTTAAAAAGATCTTATCCTAAGTCTTTACAAGATCAGGTATCAAGACATCTGCTGGGTTTGATGAAATTTGACCTCGAAAGGGGTCTTCTAAAGGAAAGCGTTCATCCTTTTACCATGGGCGTTGATATTGATGATGTTCGATTGACGACACATTACTATGAAAATGACTTTGCATCAGCCATGCTAAGTACTGCTCACGAGGGTGGACATGCAATTTATGAGCAAAATATTGATCGTAAGTTGCAACCGACTTTATTGGCAACAGGAACATCAAATGGTATTCATGAATCTCAATCGAGGATCTATGAAAATAATTTTTGCAAAAGCCATGCATTTATTTCATATTTCCTACCGTATCTAAAATCTGTTTTCCCTGACCAGCTAGAAGATGTTAACGTGGAAACCTTCTACAAGGGGCTCAACAAAGTTGAACCTTCATTTATCAGAATAGAGGCAGATGAATTAACTTACTCTTTACACATCATGATCAGATACGAAATCGAATTGGGACTTATTGATGGTACGATTAAAGTCAAAGACCTGCCGAGTGTATGGAATCAAAAAGTCAAAGACTACCTTGGCATTGTGCCTAGCAATGATGCTGAAGGCGTCCTACAAGACGTACATTGGTCAGAAGGCTTATTTGGTTATTTCCCTACCTACGCACTTGGAAGTGCCTATGCTGCTCAACTTGCCCACTATATGCAAAGGGATGTTGACATCGAGGCTTGCCTTGCAAAGGGTGACTTTGAACCTCTTACCAAGTGGTTAAATGAGAAAGTCCATCAATATGGCGCTTTAAAGAAACCGAATGAATTGATTGAGCTAATTACAGGAGAGCGTTTAAATTCTAAGTATTACTGTGACTATTTAGAAGAAAAGTTTTCGAAAGTCTATGAGCTTTAGACTTCGAACAAGAATTGTGATTAGGAGGAAATAATATGAGTCAACAAGTATTAAAAGGTAATTTATTAGTAGCACAAGGCGGTGGCCCTACTGCTGTTATCAACCAATCTATGGTTGGTGTTGTACTTGAAGCGAGAAGATATGCTCAAGTTGAAAGAATTTACGGTGCAGTTCACGGTGTTGAAGGCATTGTAAACGAAGAATTTATGGATTTGACAAGAGAGACAGTGGCAAACCTTGAAGCTGTTGCAGCGACACCTTCATCAGGCTTATTGTCAACACGTGTTAAACCAACACCAGAGTTTTGTAAAAAAATGTTCGAATCAATGAAAGCGCATAATATTAGATTTTTCTTCTACATTGGTGGTAACGACTCATCTGATACCGTTAGGATCGTTAACGAAGAAGCTAAAAACCAAAACTATGAGTTTAGAGCAGTTCATATTCCTAAAACAGTAGACAATGACTTAGTAATCAATGACCATACACCAGGATTTGGTTCTGCAGCAAGATATGTTGCTTCTGCATTTGCTGGCATCAACTATGACAACAGAGCGCTTGCTGGCGTTTACATTGGTGTTATCATGGGTAGACATGCAGGCTTCTTAACAGGTGCTGCTGCTCTTGGTAGAGTTTTTGAAGATGATGGTCCACATTTAATCTACTTCCCAGAAAAACCATTCATTATTGATAATTTCTTAGCTGATGTAAAAGCTGTTTATGAAAAATATGGTAGATGTATTGTTGCTGTTTCAGAAGGAATCCAAGATGAAACAGGCGAAGCAATCGTTACTAAGCTTCAAGATAATGTTGAAAGAGATGCTCATGGTAACGTTCAATTATCAGGTACTGGTGCACTTGGTGACTTACTTGTTGCTGAAGTTAAAGCGAAGCTTGGCATAGGCCGTGTAAGAGCGGATACCTTAGGCTACATGCAAAGATCTTTCCTTGGTTGTGTTTCTGATACAGATCAAAAAGAAGCTAGAGAAGTTGCTGAAAAAGCAGTTCAATTCGCTTTAATTGACAATTTAGATGGTTCTGTAGTAATGGAGAGAACTGGTGATTATGCAGTTGATTTCAGATTAGTTGATCTTAAAGAAATCGCAGCTAAGACAAAACACATGCCTGAAGAATTTATGAATGAAGCAGGCAACAATGTTACAGAAGCATTTATTAAATATGCAAGACCATTAATCGGATCGGGCTTCAACCCAGGCGCAAGATTAAGATCACCTATGGTTGAGAAGAAATTAAATAAATAAGTTGGTGTTTCTTCTAATAAATTTGATCTGACAATACTGATTTAAAACGACTGCTATTTATTTGACTAAGCCACTTAAATAGCAGTTTTTTTGTTTGTAGTACATCAATCATGGGAATATAAGTAATGCTGTGAGTATATTACCCAAAAAGCGAGGTGATTTATGACAGAAAAGAGCCTGAACGAATTTAGAGAATTGATAGATGCCTTACCTGATATCGTCTTGATTTTAAAAAACGGTGAGATTATTCTTGCCAATGAAAAGGCGGAAATGGTACAGACGCAACTGGTGGGTTCAAACATCCGTGAATATCTTTTCGACTCTTTTGAAAAGGCTAATACAAGATTATCAACTTTGTCAAAGCATAATAAAGTCATAGGGCCAACTGATTATGAGGTGAGGCTAAGAGACGGTACCATAAGACATTTTGAAATGATGTCCAACCATATTGTCATAGAAGGTGAATCCGCTGTGCTGACCATAGCAAGAGATATTACCTTGAGGAAGAAGGATTTAAACAGTGCTGCACGCGTTCAAAAGAAAGTGATGCTTAAGAAAATTCCAAATATCACAGGCATTGAAATCGGAACAGCCTATATCCCTTCTAAAACAGTCAGTGGTGATTTCTATTTTTTCAACAAAGTTTCTGAATCTAAAATTATTGGTATATTGGGCGATATTTCTGGCAAGGGCATTGGGGCGGCCATGAATATTTCAGCCTTTGAAATATTGTTTCATGAGGCCGTTGACGATAAAAAATCTTTAAGAGAAATCGTTCAAATTCTAAACAAGAAGGTTTCACTCTATTTTCCCAATGAATATGTGGCCGCAATGTTATTTGCAATAGATTTAAATGCCAATAAGATTGATTTGATAAGTGCAGGTATTGACGAGTTCTATAGCCTAGATTGCCGTCAAGAGCTGAGCCAGCACCATTTAAGAGGCCCCTTCTTAGGTATGTTCAATCATTTGACTTTCGATGACGTTACTTTTTCATTGGATTGTATTAAGCGTATATTGTTATTCACAGATGGGCTTTCAGAACTTATACATGATCAAAAAATTGAACTTCAATTGTTTGAAGAACCCTATAATTATAAACTCAAAACAAATTTAACTAAGCTAGTGGAAGACCAACATCTAAGTGAGGTTGGCCTTAGAGATGACTCAACTGCGCTGATTTTTGACTTTGGAACAGAAGGTGTTACCAAAGAGTATATCTTAGATGGTCTAAGTAATTATCAATATGTGGTAGAGAAAATCGTAGATGGTATCAATAAGCCAGATATGAGATTTCAGATTCAGCTCATTTTAATGGAATTGATCACCAACGCGTTTAAGTACGGGAATGATGGAAATGAAGAGTTGCCGATAAAGGTAACCGTTATTGACTACAAGGATCGACTCATTATAGAAGTAAAGGATTTTGGTGTTAGAGATAAGCATTTTGTCATTAAGACACACATCGAAGATCATGAACTTCTAGAAGAAAGTGGTAGAGGCTTGTATTTGATACATCAATTTGCAGACCATTGCTATTATAATGGCAATAGCGTCATCGCAGAAATAGAGATAAAGGATGGGGTAGACATATGATAAAAAGTTTAAAACTTAAAGTAATGGTCTTAATGTTAATTGTTATTATAGTACCTTTGTTGGCGGTAGGAATTATATCTACCACCAAGGTAACGCGTTCCACAGAGCAAATGGTTGAAGACAAGCTGGATGAACTCACTTCTCTTACCGCTGAGTCCATCGAGGCAGAACTGACTCAAGCACATTTGGTTTCTAAGCTCATCAGTGGCAATACGACACTTCAAGCCTTGGCATCGGGTGATATGACAGCGCGAAAAGAGGCTTTTCAATATGTACAAGGGCTCCAAAAAGACAACGAAACCATATTGGAAATGATTGTTGTTACAGATGCCAAGGGTAAGGGGCTTACTTCTAGTAGCAGTGAAACCATTGACGTAAATGTGAGTGATCGTGCATACTTTAAAGATCTTATGTCAAAAGGTTCAGGTCAAAGTGGTGTTGTAATTTCTAAAGTTTCTAATCAACCAGTAGTCGCCATTGCTTATCCGATTCAAAAAAATGGTAGAACTGTAGGTAGTGTCATTGCAACTGTTAGATTTGAAAATATAACAGCACATGTTTCTAAGATAAAGGTCTTTGATTCAGGCTATGCTTATATGTTTGATAAGTCAGGACTTGTCATTTCACATCCGACAAAGGAAAATGAATTTAATCTTAATCTATTGGAGATCGGTGTGCCAGAATTAGATACTGTACTTTCCAATATCAATCAACAAAAGAGTGGACATGAATTTTATACTTATAAAGGGGTTTATAAATTTATATCTTACGTTCCTGTTGGAGATTGGGGAATCGCTGTTACAGCAAATTATGATGACTACATGAAGACCTCTAAGGCCATCGGCAAGATTATTATGATTTCAGGCTTAATTGCAGCGCTAATTGCACTTTTGGTTGCATATGCTTTTACAACATTGAACATTACCAATCCGCTGGCTCTAATCTCTAAAAAAATGGCACTGGTTGGCGAGGGAGATCTGACGGTTTCTGTAGACATTAAAACGGGTGATGAGATAGAGTTCATCGGAAAGTCCTTTAATGAAATGGTCTTAACCCAACACGAGGTTGTTCGTAAGGTTAAGGTGAACTCTGGAGAACTTGCGGTTTCATCTGATGATATCTCAAACTCAGCCAACAATCTCAGCGCATCCACTGAAGAAATTGCAAAGAGCATAACAGATGTTGCGCGAAATATTGAAACACAGGGCAGTTCAATACTGGATACTTCGCAAGTACTTGTTCAACTTTCAAGTCTAATTCAATTGGCTAAGGCCAGTGCTGAAAAAGCAGTTGAAAGTGCTTCCACAAGTCTTGAGGTTGTTAACCAAGGTAGAAACAGTGTAGATGAAACGGTTAAGGCCATGACCATTATCAGCAATTCCACACAAAAGACAAATCAAATTCTCAAAGAGATTGAAACCCTATCCACCAAGGTAATTGGTGTTATCGACACCATTAATGGAATCTCAGAGCAAACCAATCTATTGGCATTGAACGCTTCCATAGAAGCGGCTAGAGCCGGTGAGCATGGTAGGGGCTTTGCAGTCGTTGCAGAGGAAGTTAGAAAGCTAGCGGAGCAAACAGGTGATGAAGCAAATGGCATCACTGAAGTTGTACGCAAAATGGTGAGTTCTATTGAGCAGGCCGTTTCTTCCATGAGTGAAGGAAATACTGCGGTTAAAGCAGGTGTTGAAAAGTCAACTGGCACAGATAGGGCTTTCATCGGCATCCAAGAAGCCATAGATAAAATCTCTAAGGATATTTCTCAAATTGTTGATGTTACTGCAGATGAGGTTTCAAGCTCTGACAGGATATTGGAACTCATAGACCACGTATCCACATTGTCTGAAATGAATGCGGCAAATTCACAAACCATTTCAGCGTCCACAGAAGAACAGACGGCACTTAGTGAAACACTAGCAGCTGGCAGTGAGGAATTAAATGCCATGGCAAATGAGCTTCACCATTTAACAGATCGATTTAAGGTAAGAGGAGAATAATATGAAGACAATGACCCTAAAAATTTCTAAGAATTTTACAGTTGATGAAGTCGCAAAATTTAGAGAAACGACTTATCTTGCCATCTCAAAGGAACAAGTTCATTTTGATTTGGACTTTTCAGAGTGTACTTTTATTGACAGTACAGGTCTAGGTGTTTTGGTTGGCTTGTTTAAGAAGTGCCAAGAGACTAAAAGTGAGATGCAGTTATTCGGTTTAAATGAGGATGTCAAGCGCATTATTCATATGACAAGACTAGACAGTGTATTTGATATAAGACCATAAATGGCGTTGTAGGTGGCGATCAATACCTATGAAGTAAAGGAGTGTTTATGAAATCAATTTTTAAAAATCAAAAAAATTATTTTAAAAGTGGTTTAACACGATCTGTACAGTTTAGAATTAATCAGTTGACCAAGTTAAGACAGGGTATTTTACTCCATGAAGAAGAAATCCTAAATGCATTGAAAAAAGACCTGGGGAAACCCTATTTTGAAGGATATGCTACTGAAGTTGGGTTCGTGCTTGACAGCATTCAGTATATGATTAATCATGTGGCAACATGGTCAAAGGATCAACAGGTGAAAACCCCGATACATCAACCTATGGCAAAGTCTTATTATAAGTATGACCCATATGGTACGGTATTGATAATCGCCCCCTTTAATTATCCATTCCAGCTCTTGATTGAGCCTTTAATTGGTGCAATTGCAGCTGGCAATACCGCTATACTAAAACCATCAGAATACACACCGCATACAGAGGCAGTTCTTTTAAAATTAATAACAGAACTCTTTGATCCAAACTATATTGCGGTGGTTGTTGGTGGTCGTGAAATGACAACAGAACTTATAAACATGCCCTTTGATTATATCTTTTTTACAGGCAGTGTACCCGTTGGTAAGGTTGTTATGAAGGCGGCAGCTGAAAATTTAGTACCTGTTACCCTTGAACTTGGGGGGAAAAGCCCCGTAATCGTTCATAAGGATGCCAACATTAAGGTTGCTGCAAAAAGGATTGCCTGGGGCAAGTTCATGAATGCTGGTCAAATCTGTGTGGCACCGGACTATGTCTATGTTCACAAGTCAGTGGAAAAGGCCTTTATTGACGAACTCGCAAAGGTTATCGTTGATTTCTATGGGATTGCACCTATTAAAAGTCCTGACTATTGCCGTATTGTAAACGAGAGACATTTTGACAGAATAACTGGTCTAATCAATCACGATAAGGTCATCATTGGAGGGCAATATGATCGATTGGAGCGTTATATTGCACCGACAGTTATGTCCAATGTGGTGTGGTCAGATGAGATTATGAAGGACGAAATATTTGGACCGGTCTTGCCACTCTTGACCTATGACAATTTAGAGGAAGTGATTGATGTGGTGAGATCACATCCAAAACCACTGGCCTTCTATGTGTTCTCTGAAAATGAGAAAATTCAAGATTTACTCATGGACCAGATACCATTTGGTGGCGGTTGTATTAACGACACGATTTCTCATGTGGCATCATCAGCATTGCCTTTTGGCGGTGTTGGCAGCTCTGGAATGGGAGCTTACCATGGACATGACAGCTTCTTGACTTTTTCACATAGAAAGAGCATCTTGAAGAAATCGACCAAGTTTGAATTGCCACTTGTGTATCCACCCTATAAGAATCATTTAAAATGGGTAAAAAAGTTGCTCAAGTAAGCCATAAAATTTATTGTGAATAATGGGCATTTAATAACAAAAAGAAAATCCGTCAGAGCTGACATTATGTCAGCCTTTGACGGATTTTATAATTTACCTTACCTAATGCTTATACCAGCTTAAGCGCTTGAACAAGAAAAGGTGATCAACTAAACGATCTTATAACCAACACCCCATACAGTTTCGATGAATGTCGTATTTGGTGAAACTGCTTCTATCTTTTCTCGGATGCGCTTCACATGAACAGTCACCGTAAAGGCATCGCCGAGTGAATCGTATTTCCAAACGCGCTCATAGATTTCCTCTTTTGAAAAAACACGGCCTCTATTTTTTGCAAGGAGAACGATGATTTCAAATTCTTTTGGTGTAAGGTCTAGAAGCTCCCCCATGACCGAAAAGGTTTTGGTCATTTCATTTATGACCATATCCCTAATGACGATGTTGGCGTCATCATATGACCCTTCCTGAGCAGACTTCATCTTTTGATAGCGTCTCAAGTGGGCCTTGACTCTTGCAATAAGTTCACTTGTGCTAAAGGGTTTGGTCATATAATCATCTGCACCGACACCAAGGCCAAGAACGATGTCCATATCCTGATCCTTTGCCGAAATGATGATGATTGGAATGTCTTTAACAGACTGTATTCTCTTGCAGATGTCGATGCCGTTCCCCTTGGGCAGCATGAGATCCAGTATGACTAAGTTTACATTTTCAAGCATGGGGATGATCTTTGTCAAATCGCCAGTTTCTTCTATAGCAACTTCATAGCCGCTGATTTCAAGGTAATCCTTTTGAAGGCGTGCGATGCTCTGATCATCTTCAATAATGAGTATTTTTTCCATATATTCTCCTATTCTTCATCATATGCTTTTAGTCTGATAGAAACAGTTAAGCCTTTCGAATCATTACTATAAGCACTTATACGACCACCATGCGATTCAATTATGTCCTTACAAATACTAAGGCCAATGCCACTCCCCTTGATATTGAGATTTCTCGATTTATCAGACCTGTAAAACCTTTCAAAGACTTTGCTGAGGTCTTCTTCAGAAAGCCCTATACCATTATCAGAAATGTTGATGAAAACACCATCATCATCTTGATTGGCAAGAATGACAATCTCGATAGGGGATTGACTTCTATATTTTATGGAATTCTCAATGATGTTGATAAAGACTCGCATGAGTTTTTCCGGATCAGCAAGGATATAGGTATCTTTGATGATGTAATGAAGCGAGAGGCTGCCTCCCATTTTTTTTACATCTGATTCGAGTGCATCCAAGCAATCGTATAAGAAGTTTCTTAAATTAATTTTTTGTCGATTGAGCTGAATGCCCTGCTGGTCATATTTTGCCAGTATAGATAAATCGTTGACAAGGCTTTCAATCATGTAGGTTTTGGCTTCTATGGTGTCGAGATATTCTTTTTCCATGGCTTCAGTTCTGGCAACACCGTCTTTTAAGCCTTGAATATAGCCTCTTATAGAGGTTATTGGGGTTCTGAGATCGTGGGAGATATTCGCAATAATTTCTTTTTTCTCAAGCTCCAAGGTCTCTTGTTTCTCAACTGATTTTTTTAAGGATTGACGCATGCGCTCTATACTGCCAGCAAGTTCGTCAAAATCATCGTTTTCATAATACTCTAAATTGGCATTTAGGTTGCCTCTCCCAATTTCAGTGGTGGTAAAAGTTAGTTTACGTATGCTTCTTTTAAGTGGATTTGAAATCCAGGAAAGTATGATTGAAAGCACTGCCACGTTGAAGACGGCATATAGCAACAAAAACACGCGCTCAGACAAGGAGTATGCCACATCGAGTCTTGTACTGTCTATTAGCAGTTTAACATCGATTGGACCAGCATTCAATCGTTCATAATGTCGATGCTGTAGCGAGTATTTTTCTTGAGGCGTATTTTCAAGCCGTCCTTCATAAAGGAATTTTTCAAATAAGTTGCTGTATTGAATTTGATCTGAATAAGTCGTGTAATACAATTGATTGTTTTCATAAACTTCGATAATTAGAAAAGAGGTACTGTACTCAGCTGACTCGCGTTTAAAACGTTCGCTCAGAAAGAATTCAGGCGTCGTTGTATAAGGGGCAACAAAACCCTCAAAATCACTGGACACCTTTGAAAAATTGTTGAAAATATCATAATAGGTGTCAAAAAAGTGAATGAAGTTTAAATTGTCACTTAGAAAATTAGTTGTGACCATGATTGTGGAAATGGCAGGGATCACAATAATCAATATGAGAGAAATAATAAATTTAGTTCTTATTTTCATGTCAACCTCGTCTTTTTGTCTTCTCTATTATTATATTATAACATCCTGTCATTTTTCTAAATGAAAAATTACAATTTAATTAATAAATTAGGATTTCTTAAAGAAAATGCCCCAAAAAAAGTGCTATAATGAAGCATAATTACTTATTGAGGAGAGAAGGATGTTCAAAAAAAAGGAAAAGCTATCGGTTACCTTAAAGGAAGCGCATTATAAGTACGTTCTGGACGAAGATTTTGCACCCTATGCTGGTTTTAAAGCTCAAATTCAATATAAAGTGCATTCAATCTTAAATCATGAAATTCAGTATATTGATAAAGGAAGGGGTCCGCTTGTGTTGATGCTTCCGGGGTCAACGGGAAAAGCCCTTTCATTTTACGAGTACATAGAGACCTTTTCAAAAACCTTTAGAGTGGTTGCATTAGATTATCCGGTTGTTTCTTCACTTGATGAGATGACTGAGGTGCTCAGTGTGTTTGTATCGAGTCTCAAAAAGGATGACGAACCCCTATATGTGATTGCCAATTCCTTTGGTACGGTATTACTACAGGCGCTATTGTTGAAGGCCCCTAATCTGTTTGATAAGATCTTCTTCATCCACGGGATCAGCAAAGATGAAATGGTGTCAAAGAAGACCGTAAAGTTAAATCAAAGATCGATTAAGAGCTTTCTAAAATCTGTTTCATACCTAAACTTTGAAAGCTTTAAAAGACGTTTTGGCAAGAGAATTCGATCAAGTATCAATATCTATCCAGACGATGTCAGCAAGAGATTATTTTGGGAGGGATTCTTTGAGGAAATACTCTACAGTACCAGCCAAAAAGAGATGATTTCCAATTACACTTTTATGAAGGACTTCTGGGATCACAAAACGTACACAAAAGAGATGTTTGAGGCGGTAAAAAATCCTGTTTATATTATTGAAGCGCTTACGGATATGGATGCTGAGTTGCCAGAAAAGTTGGCACTTTGTGGGCTTTTCGAGCACCATGAGCTCATGATACTCAAGGGGGATGCCAACCTTTCTATGATTAAAAACAGACCAGAAATAGAATCTTTTATTATGAACAAGATATTACAAAACCAGTAATGGCATTCAACTTTATAAAGAGACAATATTTCATGTGATTATTAACAGAACCCCCTTATGTCCATTCATAACGGGGTTTTCTTTTGAAATTTTCATAAGTTGCATGTCGATAAAACACTTGTTGGGATTATTAAATAATGCTTAAAATAATATTATGATTCATTTACAGTTTACCAATTCGAATTCTATTATGGTAACATAGTATTAAGCCATCATTAAAGTGGCATAGTAGCAGAAATATAAACCATGATAAATTATGAATGAAACATAGGAGGTATGAAATGATTCAAATGATACTAAGCATGAATCCTATTGGTCAATTGATTATAGGTGTGATTGTTCTAATTTTATTATTTACAATAGTGGCCTTACTAAGAGTTAAAGCCAAGTATCTCGGTTTAATCTTCGATATGACAGAACATGAAAACCGCAAGAATATCGTTTTTAAAAGTGAAATCAACAATGCCATTGTAGATGATTTTAAATCAGCACAGTCACTTAAAATTCAGGAAATCAATACCCCTGCAATTATTGATAAGAACATCAATCAATTTTTAAGTAAGACATTGTTGGCTGAACGTTTTGCGCAGCGATCTTCAGCACTGATGATCGTACTTGGTCTTGTGGGGACTTTCTTTGGACTCACACTCTCTATTTCAGAGCTTGTGGCCCTCTTAAGTAATACGAATGAAGCCATCATCGGCGATGTCAACATGATTACCGGCGGTTTGTTGAGCTCAATCAACGGCATGTCTGTGGCATTTGTGACCTCTCTCTTTGGTATTACGGCTTCAATCATCGTAAATCTCTTAACGATTTTAATTGGTATTCATGAAACGAGAGAATCCTATATAGCGGTTGTGGAAGAATATCTCGATAATGTACTTGGGCTGAAAATTCAAGATTTGACACATACAGACGAAAATGGTAAAACGCCACTTGAGAATGCGTTTGAAGCCTTGGGTGAACAGCTTACCAAGAGCCTAGATGATGTTTCTCAACAAATGAGTTACAGACTTACAGTTGCTTCATCTAATATGAAGGATACTGCGGAAACCATCGAAAAGAGCCTCAACACCTTTGATCAGTCCATTCAAACGTTCTCACAGAATACACGGGATTTTTCAGAGTTTAATCATCACTTAAAAACAAACATTCAGAGAATGTCAGTGGCATTTGAAGATTTAACAGATGGTATCAAAGCGTCGCGTAAATAGGATTAGAAATTTAGGAGGAACATATGAAAGCGAGAAAAAGACGCGTTCATCAGGTTGACCAAGAAAATTTCTGGCCTTCTTTTACAGACATGATCTCCACAATTGCCATTATCTTATTCTTTGTCATGTTTTTGATGTATATCAATAATATTGTCACTGGAAAAAATTTGGAGTTCATGAAAAAAGAACTTGATGATACGCAAAAACAACTGGAAGCGAGCAAGCTTGAAATAAGCCAAGCTCAAGAAAATCTCAGACTCTTGAAAATTGATTTAGACAGCACAATGGCTGAGGTAGAACAGGGACAAATCGCCTTAAAGCTGTCACAAGAGGAGATTGATGCTCAAAAGCAAATTATTGCCAGCAGTAATCAAGAACTCGGCAATTTAAGACAAAAGCTTCAAGGGATCGCAGTACTTAGACTTGATGTTCTTACCGCAGTAAAAGACAGTATTGAAGCGAACATCGGTAAGACAAACACAGCAGGGGAACCCCTAGTAACCATCAGCGACACCGGAAATATCGTCATCAATGAGAGTCTTGTGTTTGATACGGATTCTTATGCGATTAAGGAAAGCGGAAAAAAATTATTAGACCAACTCGCAAAATCATTTGAAGAGGTTCTCAAAGACCCTGAGATCAGAGCAAGTATAGATTCTATAAACATTCAAGGCCATACAGATGAACGTGGTAGTGGTACCTATAACCGTGATCTTGGTTCAAAAAGAGCAACAGCTGTTGTGAATTATTTGATGACTTCAAATCCAAAACTTGAAAGTGATTTTGGAAAGTACTTCCTTGCAAGTTCGTTCTCTGAATACAGAAAAGTAGTGTCAGGTACAACTGATGAAGCTTATGCACAGAACAGAAGAATTGAAATCAGTGTTATTCTTAAAGACTCCCATATTCAAGATGTTATCAATGAGTATCTTCAAGATTCTTTGAAGGCATTTCAAGAGTCTGGACAATAAAACAGGTTCAAAACCTAAATTATACAATATTTTTGAGATTAAACGAGGTGTGTTTTGCAGATTCAGTATAATATTACAGTGGATGATTTGAAAGCCTTGAAACTCAGGCAATTTAAGAAGACCAACCAGTCCTTGGTTGCGATTGGCATCAGGTTCATTGTGACCATGTCATTGGCATTTGTGGCATTAAAAGCTTATGATGACTATCAAAATTTTGGCAGTTTTTATTTCATGGCAGTTACCGTCTTTTTCGGTGTTGCAGCCACATTGTTCTTTGCCTTTTATTATGCGATTAGGGAATATCTCTTTCTAAAGCGTTTTGAAAAACTGTGCCTATCACCTGCTTATCAGGCGATATTAGGTTATCAAACCATAACCCTTGATGAGAAGGCCTTTAAGTTTACCAAGGATGATTTTGAAAATGAGATTAAAGAACCCTTTATCAAACAGATCAGTGAAGATGAACAAATGGTCTATTTACAGCTTGATGCACAAAATGCATATCTAATTCCCAAGAGAAACTTTAAGGATATTTCAGAATTAAAGCACTTTCATGAAATCATTAAGACCTTTGTCTTAAATTAAATTTAAGGTATGATTTGACGCCGTGTTGAATCATACCTTTTTATGTTTTTGAACCATTTGAGCCATAGAAAATGTCATTAACTCGTAATCAGATTTTCATTGTGTGGACACAATAAAACGGTATAATGTAAGGGATTAAATCAATTAAAAATCATTGAGAGTATAGACATTTGGAGAGGTAGTTATGAGAAAACGCATCAGCTTATTATTGGTTATTATTTTGTTACTAACACAAGGATTTACATTTGCAGACTATGTGACCATCTATGAAGGTAAAGGTGAGCTTGAACCATTGGCAGACGGGGTCACCAAGCAGACGATTATGAGATATACAAATGAAGGATGGCTAAACATCAACGTGGTTAGGGTAGATCTTAAAAAACAAATGGACCTAACGGTATTAACGGACGATTATTTGTCCAGTAGAGATACCTTATCCAATTTGCTTGAAAAGAACAACGCAGACCATTCTCTTGTAGCGGCCATTAATAGTGATTTTTTTGATACAGCAAACAACACGACATTGGGTAACCTAGTGAAGGATGGCCAAGTGCTCACCACAAGCATCGGTTCAAATGAGTTTGCCTCTTTCAATGTTACTAAGGACAATGTCCCTTATATAGGTTATATCAACTCACCTAAGAACAGTTTTACCAATGGTATTTACACGCAAAAGTTGACCTATGTCAACAAGCCTTATTTATCTTATGATAGAAGCATACTCTTCACCACCGATTGGGCGGCTAAATCTTATGGCAATACGCTAGGCAAGGACATCGTGGAAATCCTCGTTCAAAATGATCTTATCAAGGAAATTAGGCGAAAAGGCGCACCTTTTACCATACCGACAAATGGTTATGTGATCGCTTGTGTGGGCAAAGACATAGATACCGCAATTAAAAACTTTAAAGTGGGAGATCCCCTTAAAATAAACTATGATATGAATTTCAAGGTCATGGATCTCAGTATCGGTGGCGGTGCACAAATCGTCGCAGGTGGTAAGGTGCCAACGACATTTTCACAGAATATTACCGGGAAACACCCACGAAGTGCTGTGGGGATTTCAAGGGACCGAAAAGAACTTATTATGGTGACGATAGATGGGCGTACAAGTTCTTTTAGAGGCGTTAGCCAGACTGAACTTGGCAACATTATGATTGAGCTGGGCGCTTATGAGGCCATAAACCTTGATGGTGGTGGATCAACTCAGATGGTGGTACAGTCACCTTGGGAAGCTTCGCCAACAACCGTTAATTATCCATCTGACGGTAGTGAACGTAAGATGTATACAGGACTTGCAGTGACTAAAATTCTTTCGACTTCACCGACACTTGCACAAATAAAAGTGGGTATTGAAAGTCCAAATCTTATTTTAGGGGCTAAAACGCCAGTTCTTCTTAAGGCAATTGATTCAAATTACGTGCCATTGACGGTTGCCGAGTCAGATGTAAAATGGACCCTAACGGGTATAAAGGGAAGTATTGACCAGGGCATTCTCACAACTTTATCGGAAGGGGAGGGCCTCTTAACAGCCGAATACAAGGGGCTTAAAACAGACATTAAACTTCATGTCTATGACAACGCTGTAAAACTTAACGTCACGCCAACTGTGATAAAGGTAGACAAGGGCGATGTAAAAGCCTTAAATTTTACAGTGACCACAGATGATGGTAAGACCATAGAACTTTCAAAGGATTCCGTCAAGGTCACCGTGCCTGAACTCATCGGCAAGTACAATCGTTTAACTGGAGATTTTGAGGCTGGAAATCAAGCCCAACAAGCCTTGATAACATGTGAATTTAATGGTTTGGTGACTTATATTCCGGCTGCAGTGGGCACACAATCTTTCACGCTTACGGGCTTCGAGAAGCCAACAGGTAAATTTGTGGGCTACCCAGCGAGTGTTACAGGTAAATACAGAGAGTTATCTGTTCCGAAGAATGGGAGACAATCTGGCATTCTAGAGTATGATTTTACAGCATCTTCAGATACCAGGGCAGCCTATATCGAATTTTTTGCACCAATTGAATTGCCTGACAATACTCAATCTGTAGGCATGTGGGCATTTGGTGACTATGGTAACGATCATTGGCTCAGAGGTAAAATCACCGATGCAGCTGGAACGTCTACCAATATTACCTTCGCAAGACATGTGGATTGGCAAGGGTGGAAATACGTCACAGCAGAACTACCGAGTAATGTGGTCTATCCCGTGAAATTAACCCGTGTCTATCTGGTTGAAACAGATGGTGCCCTTAAGGATAAGGGGACGATTTTGGTGGATGATATCACAGCCATTGTCGGACAAAAAATCATACTAAAGGTTCCTGACAGCATAACGAAAATCAAAGCATTATCTGACTACACCATCCCCAAAACATTGAAAACCAGTGCCAATACATTTGTTTTTAGTGAAACCAGCAATGAACTCTTGTCAACATACGACCATGTGGTGGTGAAGGACGCAAGGGCAAAAATGACCATTGAGGAAAAGAATAATACTTGGCTTGTTCATATGAACAATGTGGGTAACAGCATTAGAACCAATGACTATACTCAGTGGACAAAGCTCATCTCGTTTGTAAATCAGACCATAAAAAAACCAGTGGTCGTCATAATGAATGATGTCAATAAGTATAGCGATATTTACGAGAGTGAATTATTGATCAATCAATTACAGTTGATTAAAGCAAAGGGGCTTGATGTGACAGTAGTCTACCCGACAACAGCTTCAAACTACAGCATTAAAAATAACAATGGCATCACCCTTATTGGCGTTCCAAGAACAAAAACAACACTTTATGGTGTGTCAATTGCATCAAATCAAGGCAAACTCTACTATGAAATTATTAAATAGAACTTGTTATGATAAGCGTTAGAGATAAGAAAAGGCAAATCCATGTTATTGGATTTGCCTTTTTTATG